>NZ_JAUBPW010000013.1:0-105560 GCF_036700965.1 Microcoleus sp. Pol8_D6
GTCATTAAATAATCACATCGGTGCGATTTGGTATTTTATCCATCACTACAATTTATCATTACTTGTTTAGGACTACCCGCAACCCCCAACGGGCAGCCTACATGGATTTAGTAGATCAAAGTGAATCATCCGAGACAATGGTAAGTAGAAATATTCAATAATTTCTGTCCCTAATGCTCATGCAGTTCTCCATTCCTGAAAATTGAGGTTCGGAAGTGAGTTAAATCTGATTCCGTTAAAAATGCGCGAGATCACAAATCAAAGTTTATTGTTGAGTCGGGAAAAAGCCTCCTTCGCGCATTTCTTGAATGCTCTCTTTAACCGCCTGAATAATGCACTCTGTGTCTTCATGAGTGTGGGCGGTAGAGAGAAAGCAGCTACGACCTTCCGATATGAAAATACGCTTGTCGAGTAAGTGAAAAAGTAGCGGATCTATCTCAACGGATGCAGCAGCGCGAAATTGCGATCCAAAATTTACAAGCCAGACAGAGACTTCATTTTCTTTGAAATAAGCATTCAGAGTTTCAACTAGCTGCGAAGTTCGCTGATTCAACTGCTGCTGAAGGACTGGGCCTTGACTTTTAAGATAGCGCAACACGGAACGCGCAGCGGCCAGAGCAAGTGGGTGCTTGCAAAAAGTGCCCGCAAAAATTGTTGTTTTTACTTGGGGATAGGAATCATCGCCGTAGTTCCACAAACCGCCGTCAATTTTATCCATATAAGCAGCTTTTCCAGCGATAATTCCAATGGGCATACCGCCCCCGACAATTTTACCGTAAGTTGCAATATCTGCCTCAATACCAAACCACGCCTGCGCGCCACCTTGATGAATTCGGAAACCAGTAACCATTTCATCAAAAATCAGCGCAATTTCTGATTCTTTTGTTAATTGCCTGAGTTGCTGGAGAAATTCTTTGGGTTGCAAATCGAGACGGCGGCTTTGCACCGGCTCCACGAGAACCGCGGCTAATTCGTGCTGATGAGCTTTGATAATTTCCAGGGCATGAGGGCTGCCGTACTCCAAAACTAAAACATCTTCAATAAAATTAGCGGGAATTCCTGGCGCTTTGGGAATGGTGCATAAATCGCCATCTATCTTTTTTACAACTGCCAGAGTTCCGTCAAAATGACCGTGATAAGAACCAGAAAATAAAGCAATTTTATTGCGTTTAGTTGCGGCTCTAGCTAATCGTAAAGCTGCCATTACTGCTTCGGTGCCGGTATTAGAAAAAGCGACGCGATCCATTCCAGTTAATTCGCAGATTAATTCCGCAACTTCTCCGGCAAGGTCTGCTTGAGCACCAATTTGCACGCCGCGATCGAGTTGCTCTAATAGGGCTTCTTTAATAAAGGGCGGATTATGACCGAAAAGATTGATGCCAAATCCCATCGTGATATCGATGTATTCGTTGCCATCAACATCCCACATTTTAGAGCCAAGCGAGCGATCGGCGACAATAGGATAAAACATCTCCTTGACGGGAAAGCGAAACCCCTCTGAAGCCCGATTGTCAGCGAGAACCGGACGGTATTTTTGCGCGAAATTCTTAGAGGTTTTTGTGCGATCGGTGTAGCGATCTATGAGCGCTTTCATGTGTCTTTGCTGCAATTGTTCGTTCATTTTGAATTCTCCAGAGATTGAGTCAGGTAGGGGCGGAATGCTTTGCGCCCTTACAGGTTTTAATTGCGGCTACCTATCAAGCCCGAATCGGCGAGATAGGAAAAGTAAGTGCGAAACAAATTCGCATCCGCTTGGGGACAGGTGATGTCAGTGGTAGCAAGTCCATCTAGCGTATTTTGGCAATCGAAATGTAGCGTTCCTGATTGTGGCATTTCCGCTTCAGAAACTTTTTCGGAAAAAAGACCGACTAGCGGGTACAAAGCATGATCGGGAGAATTTCCAGCGCGATTGATTATTTCTGCTTGCCAAGCCTCAGAAGAAACTCGTTTGATTGGATAACCCATTGAGCCAATCCAGCCAAGCAATTCACTCATTTGAAACGACTGAGTGTTGACTAAATGAAAAGTCTTTCCGAGCAATTCTTTTTGGCTCGAAAGATGAACGATCGCTCGACTCACATAGTCAACAGGCGCTACGTTCATCAGTTTATCGCCATCGGGCGCACATCCAAGCTGCACGCAACCAGCGATTAACCTGTACAGTAAGTCACTGGGATTACAGGCCCCTGTTTGGCTGTCCCCAGAAATGCGGCCTGGCCTGTAAATGCTAACAGGAATTCCCCGATCGCGCGCGACCTCTACTAACTTTTCTGCCACCCACTTCGTCTGAGTGTAAGCGCCTTTTAGACCCTCTCCCGGAGTGAGTTCATCCTCCTCTCGCACAACCTTAATCCCAGATTCTCCCCTTGCCGAGAAAACGGAAATTGTAGAAATTAAATGCACTGGTTTTAGCTTACTTTGACTCGCCAATCTCAGAACTTCCTGCGTCCCCAAAACGTTAGCGGGTTTGAGAACCGAGTAGGGATAAGTAAACTTGACAAACGCGCCATTGTGGTAAATGACATCAATTTTACTGGCTAAAACTTGGAACTGCTCCTCGGAAAGCCCCAAAAGTGGTTGAGACAAATCTCCAGCAATTGGGATAATGCGAGCGCTGCTGCTTTCATCCCAAATTAAATAGGATTCGAGGCTGCTTTGAATCCGTTTTTTGGCTGATTCTGCATCGGCAGAACGGACTAGGCAATAAATTTCTGCTTGAGTTTGTTGCAAGAGGTCGCGGAGTAAAAATGCTCCCAAAAAGCCCGTCGCCCCTGTTAAAAAAATGCAAGCTGGTTCAGTTTTTGGCTCGCTCAATGGAGTTGCAGGGCGAATTGCCTGGTCTAAAACAACTTCAGCGTTAATATCGAAACTTGTAGTGCGATCGCCCGCTGTGTTTCCCCCTTGTTGCCTTTCGATTTTTTCAGCTAAACCAGCTACAGTAGGAGCTTCAAACAAAACGCGCAAAGGCAATTCCACCTGAAAAATTTCTCGCACTTTGGCTAACAACTGAGTAATCAGTAATGAGTGTCCCCCCAAATCAAAGAAATTGTCATAAATCCCCACTTTTTCCAGCCCTAGCAGCTCAGCCCAAATCTCAGCAAGCATTTTCTCAATGGGAGTGCTAGGAGCGACAAAAGTATCTGCTAAATCGGCTCTCGCCGCCTCCGGCGCTGGCAGCGCCCGCCGGTCTATTTTTCCATTAGCAGTGAGGGGCAATGCTTTGATTACCACCAAAGCAGAAGGAACCATGTAGTCGGGCAGTTTTTCTTTTAAAAATGAGCGCAGCTCGTTAATAGAGAGCGCTGATTCCCTCGCGGGTACAACATAGGCAACTAAGCGCTGGTTCCCAGGTTCATTTTCCAGTAGCAAAACAACTGCTTCGCGCACAGCGGAATGTTGAGATAGCGCTGCTTCTATTTCCCCCAATTCAATGCGGAACCCTCGCAGTTTAACTTGGCTGTCGATGCGCCCTAAAAACTCAATATTTCCGTCCGGCAAATACCGAGCCAAATCTCCTGTTTTATAAAGGCGATTTGAAGGTATAGCTAAGGAATCAGAACGAAGAATGCCTTCGGCATTTCTCAAAGGGTTGATGATGAATTTTGCTGCGGTTAATTGGGGTTGGTTTAGATAGCCGCGAGCTAAAGAAGCACCGCCGATGTATAACTCGCCGGACACGCCAATGGCAACTGGCTGCAAGTGCGAATCAAGTAAATAAATCTGCGCGTTATTGATAGGGCGACCGAGAGGAACTGTCTCAGAAATGCAATTTTCTCGGTCTTTGATGGGATAAGCCAGCACGCCTACGGTTGCTTCTGTTGGCCCGTAATGGTTGAAGACTGAACAGTCGGGGGCGTATTTCTGAATAGTTTCGAGCAAATTCCAACTTAAGACTTCGCCGCCAAGGATTAATCGCTTTTTCGGCAAAACCTGCGCCGGATCGGAAGCAGTTAATAAAGCTTTTAGATGGGAGGGAACGATTTTGAGACAGTCAATGGAATGCTGCTGAAAGTAAGCAGCGATCGCCTCTGGATCGGTGGCGCGTTCCTGGGAAATTATGTGAAGGCTTCCTCCGGTACATAAAGCTGGAAAAATTACTGTATTTCCTAAGTCTGCTGCTAAGGTAGAAACGGTTGCGAAACTGGCACCTGATGGCAGGTTTAGCCGTTCCTGAATGCTGTAGAGGTAATTGACGAGCGATCGGTGTTCAATTGCCACTCCCTTTGGCGTGCCAGTGGAACCGGAAGTGTAAATGACATAAGCTAAATTTTCACCAGAGAGAGGGGGAGAGGGAGAGGGGGAGACAGAGGGAATTTCTGCGTCTAAGCAAACGATTTTTGCCTGAGTTTTTGGCAATTTTTCGATTAGCTGTTGTTCCGTTAATAGCACTGCCACTCCGGCATCCTGCAACATCAAGGCGAGGCGCTCTTTTGGCAGGGCCGGATCGAGTGGCAAGTACGCGCCGCCTGCTTTGAGAATGCCGAGCATTCCGGCGATCGCCTCTAAAGAGCGATCGGCGCAAATGCCGACAATCACCTCTGGTTTTATGCCTAATTGCTGCAAGTAATGGGCGATTTTGTTAGCGCGGGCATTGAGTTCGCTGTAGGTAATTTGCTGCTTTTCACAAACAGCAGCTATGCGGTGCGGCGATCGCTCTGCTTGTTCTTCAAATAGCTGGTGAACGCACTTATCGAGCTGGTAATCTGCTTTTGTGCTGTTGAATTCTACTAATAATTGATGTCGGGCGCGATCGCTCAGCATTTCGAGCTTGCCGATTGCGGTTTGTGGGTTGCTGGCTGCACTTTGCACCAAGGCGTAAAATTGGTCTGCCAAGCACCGGATACTGTTGTCTGCAAGGAAGATAGGATCGTAGTGAAACTCAGCGGCGAGCGAGTCATTTTGGCGGTGGCAAGAGAGTTTAACTTTGAAGCGATCGCAGCACGCATACTGCTTGTAAATCGAAAAACCTACGCCACTAGCCGAATGCTTTTCGACCTGTTCCTCAAACTCGAAACCAAATGGAAAGCCGGAAGAGTTCCCTAGATATTCGTGGGAAAAATATTCTTGATACTTGTATGCCTCGCGTTCTTCCTGCTGAATTTGCTGCAAGGTTTCCGCGAAGGAAAAGTTTTCTGTTAGTTGGCTCGACAGCGGTAAAAATTTGGCAAACAGCCCAAGCGCTGGCTCTAGTTCTTCGTATTTTCGACCGTCGAAGGCCACGCCAACAGCGATCTCCGATCGGCCAATCAGCCGCCAGAGCAAAATTTTCCAGCAAGCGAGCAAGAATGTAGAAAGTGAGGTGTTGTACTGGCGGGCGATCGCTTCCACTTGAACCAGCAAAGCTAACTCTAATTTGACCTCCAAAGCTTGGGGACTAAATTGAGCTGGCGCGTTAATTAATCTATTTTCAAACGGCAACCTTAAACTCGCTATGGCTGAAAAATTATGCCCAGTCCAGTATTCTTTGCCCTCCGCCGCTTCCTCATCTTCGAGCAATTCATTTTGCCATTCGGAAAATTGAATGTATTGCACAACTTCATCGGTAATTTCTTCGCCGCGAAGGCAGGCGGCATAGCACTGGCTGATTTCTTGAACCAGATTTTTTAGTGTGCGAGTATCGGCGCACAGTGCGGGCAAACTAACCAGTAAAATATGCCTTTCCGATGAAAGTGTAATTAAAGACAAGTGCCAAACAGGATTGCGAGCGAAGTTGAATAAAGCGCTCTTTTCTTGCTGAAAAATAACTTCTAGTTTGGCTTCTCTATCCTGGGGATTTACTTCACTCAAGTTAACCCAGTTCCACGAAACAGAGCTATGTTCGGATATAACTTGTATAGGAATTTTTAGCCCGGCTTTTCCCTGAAAGGTTGTGCGGATAATTTCGTGGCGATCGCTAACTTTTTCTAAAGCTTTCTTTAGGCGCTCGGTTTGAAGACTTCCCTCGATCGAAATAGCCGATTGAACGCGATAAGCAGGGCTGTCTCCCTGCAACAGCCACAGATATTTTTGCTGGGGTGAAAGCCGAAATCCATTAATTGTTTGCATTGTTCCTATTTATCAAAGCACTACTTTATTCTCGTTACCTTTGCCTGGAAGAGATGAGAGGGAATTAAATTCCTGACTCAGGAATCATTTCGCCCATCGCTACAACAATTTTTCTCGAACCGATAAATGGATTGCGACTGTGAGCGGCAAGCATATTATCTAGCATTAAGATGTCTCCTGCTTGCCAGGGAAAACTAACAGCAGCTTGCGCGTACACGGCGTGAATTTCTTCCATTACCGAGTCTTCAATAGGAGTGCCGTCACCGTAATAGACATTGCGGGGGAGGTTCTCTTCTCCAAAAACAGAGAGCAAGGAAGCGCGGGTTGCCGCATCTAAGCAGGAAATGTGGTGCAAGGGAAGTTGATTGAAAAATACCATCTCTTTGGTTTTTGGGTGCTTGGCAATTGCGGGGCAAATTTTGCGAGTTCTCAAATTATTTCCTGCTTTCCACTCAAATTCCATCCCGGCTTGCCGGCAGTATTCCTCTACCACGAATTTGTCTTCCGTTTTGAAAAAATCTTTCCAGCTTACATCGAGTCCGTCTGTGTAGTTACGAACGTACATAATTTGCTTTTGGGCAAATTTTTCTCTGAGTTTCGGGTCTAGCAACTGGTAAATTTTACGGCAGTCAACTATCGGCGTTTCTCCGCCTTGTTGCGCTGGCTGAACGCAGAAAAACCAGATTTTCATCGGCCAGCGGTGCAGGTGCGAACTCTCGCTGTGAAATAAGATAGCTTTATCTGCTGGGTAAGGAGTTGAACCGTAAACTTTTCCGCTAACTCCTTCGCGTGGCAAATCCCCGTACTCCCCAAATAATTCCGAACAAATTGAGAGTGCAAACTGCTCGAATGCGGAAACCACAGGGCCGATGAACCCTCGAAAAAGAATCCCTCCATGCTGTAGCAATTTTGCCTCTATAAATTCGCGGTTATTTTTCGCCCAGTCTGCGAGATCGACATCGGCTACTGCGGGTTTTGCCACTAAAGGAAAGGGTTCGTCGGGGTGCAGGTACTCGGTTTTTATCAATTCGCCTTGCGGCAAAGCCACTACTTTTGGCTTGACGCTTTTGAATTTACTAAAATTGCTTTTTTCACGCTTTAATTCTTGCATGGCTTGTTTCTGTTTCTGGGCTTCTGTGAGAATTTCTAAAGTGTTCAAACGACTGTCAGGCTGGGCCACAATGCTGCCGAGGAGGGTTTCAAAGCGATTTGACATTTGAGCGATCGTCTCCCTGTCAAATAGGTCGGAATTATACTTCCAACTGCCGACAATTCCTGTCTCTGTTTCCGAGACAAATAGCGCCAAATCAAATTTAGCTGTACCGCTATCAATTGCCACCGGCATTAAAGTTAAACCCGCCATTTCTAAAGTCGGCATAGGCGCATTTTGCATGACGAATAAAACTTGAAAGAGCGGTGTCTGACTCAGGGTGCGATCGGGCCGCAATTCCTCCACAAATTTGTCGAATGGTAAATCCTGGTCAGCGTAGGCTTTTAAGGTGACTTCGCGGACGCGATCGAGCAGTTGGCGAAATGTAGGATTGCCGCGCATATCGGTTCGCAAGACGAGGATATTGACAAAGAAACCAATTAAAGCTTCTGTCTCAACTTGTGTGCGGTTTGCCAGGTCAGTACCGACTACAATATCTTCTTGATTTGTGTAGCGATAAAGCAGCGTTTGAAGTGCTGCCAACAAGGTCATAAATAAGGTGACATTTTGTTGCCGACTGAGTGCGTTTAGCGCTTCTGAAATTTGCCCTGAAAGCTGGAAATTTTGAATCTCAGCTTGATTGCTAGAAACAGCAGAACGCGGTTGTTTTGCTGGCAATTGCAGCGGGGGCAAAATTTGACCCAACTGCTGCTTCCAGTCAGCGAGTTTTGCTTCCAGAACTTCGCCTTGCAGCCAGTTTGTTTGCCAAACAGCATAGTCTGCGTACTGTACAGAAAGTTCGGGCAGGGGAGAAGGTTTGCCACTGCAGAAAGCTTCATAAAGCGCCGCCACTTCCCGCACGAGTACCCCCATCGACCAGCCATCAGCTACGATGTGGTGTACTGTCAGTAACAGCAGGTATTCTGTCTCGTCAAGATGTAACAAAGTGACACGCAGTAACGGCCATTTTGTTAGGTCAAAAGGCTGTCGCGCTTCTTCAGCGACGAGTCGCATTGCCTCGGCTTCTCGTTCCGCTTGCGATAAGTCTCTTAAGTTTACGATCGGCAATGTGAAATTAAAAGATGAAATAATAACCTGAGCGGGTCGTCCTTCCACCGATTTAAAAGTGGTCCGCAATGCTTCGTGTCGCTTGATAATTTCCTGAAAAGTTTGCTCTATAACCGCTACATTGAGCGCCCCCTTCAAGCGCACGGCTGCTGGGATATTATAGGCAGGATTCCCCGGCTGCAATTGGTCGAGAAACCACAGCCGTTGTTGTGCAAAAGAAAGGGGCAATTCTCCCTGCCTTGACGCCCGCTTGATGGGGGGTGCTTTCAGTTTTTGCTCGGCGCGATATTGCCAGAGGCTTTCGGTGACTGTTGCGACGGTAGGGGATTCAAAAAGAGAGCGCAAAGGCACTTCAACTTGAAAAGCTTCTCGCAGGCGAGAAATCGCCTGAGTAGCCAGCAATGAATGACCTCCCAATTCAAAGAAGTTATCGTGAATTCCCACTCGCTCTAAACCGAGAACTTCCGCCCAAATTTCTGCTATTAATTGCTCGTCGGGAGTTCGAGGGTCGGCAAAATTGCTCTCGAATTCTGCTGTGTTTGTGTCAGGTGCTCTTAGCGATCGCCGGTCGATTTTTCCGTTAGGCGTTAAAGGCATTGCTTCCAACAGCACAAACGCTGACGGCATCATGTACTGCGGCAGTTTTTGTTTCAGGTAACAGCGCAAATCATTAATAAGTTCTGAGTCTTGAGTTTTGAGTTCTGAGTTAGCAACGATATAAGCTACTAAACGCTGGTCGCCCGGATTGTCCTCTCGAACCAGTGCGATCGCTTCTCGCACGGCTGGGTATTGGCTGAGTACCGCTTCAATTTCGCCTAATTCGATGCGAAATCCGCGAACTTTCACCTGGTGGTCGCTGCGCCCCATAAATTCAATGTTTCCATCTGGGAGATAGCGAGCCAAGTCCCCGGTTTTATAGAGGCGTTCTGAAAGAATAAACGATGAAGGATGAAGGATGAATGAAGCATGAATTCCGTCCTCTGCAAAGGGGTTAGGAATAAACTTCTCTGCGGTCAGTTCCGGTCGGTTTAGGTAGCCTCTAGATAAGCCGGCACCGCCGATGTGCAGTTCGCCAAAAACGCCAACGGGAACGGGCATTAAATAGCGGTCTAATATGAAAATTTGAGTGTTAGCGATCGGGCGACCGATGGAAACTGATTCATGTTTGCGATCGACCTGATAGAGAGTAGACCAGATAGTGGTTTCTGTAGGGCCATATAAATTCCACACAGAAGCGCCGCGCCAAAGCAACTGATTTGCTAGTTGTCGCGGTAAAGCTTCTCCCCCGCACAGTATTTTTAATTGATTGTTTCCCTGCCATCCTGCTGCTAAAAGCATTTTCCAACTGGCTGGAGTAGCTTGCATGAATGTCGCGCCAGAATTTGTTAATGTTTCTAAAAGCTTTTCGCCGTTAGATGCCACTTCTCGGCTGGCTACAACAACGCGAGAACCTGTTGTAATAGGCAGGAACAGTTCCAGCGCTGCAATGTCAAAAGATAAGGATGTTACTGCTAGCCAAACATCGCCGTCTGCGATCGCAAGTTGTTGACGCATAGAACTCAAGAAGTTAACGGCAGAGGCGTGGGAAATTTGCACTCCTTTGGGTTTACCTGTTGAGCCTGAAGTATAGATGACATAGGCTAAATTGGAGGAATTTTGTAAACCCACGACTGGCTCGTCGCAGTTCGATATGCCTTCCCCATCTGCATCCAGAAGCACGATGGAGGCGCTATTTTTTGGCAGGGTTTCTAATAGCTTTTTCTGAGTGAGCAACACTGAAATTTTCGCGTCTTCCAGCATGAATCCCAGGCGCTCTGGTGGATACGCTGGATCGAGGGGAACATACGCGCCACCGGCTTTGAGAATGCCGAGAAGCCCTACCACCATGTCTAAGGAGCGATCGACATAAATTCCCACCAAAAATTCTGGGTTGACACCGATTTCTTGCAAGTAACTTGCGAGGTTATTTGCTTTTTTGTTCAGTTCCCGGTAAGTCAGATATTCATTTTGAAAGACGACAGCGATCGCATCCGGCGTCAGCTCTGCCTGCGCTTCAAATAATTCGTGTACGCACTGATTTTTCGGAATTTCCAATTGAGTCTTGTTCCACTCACACAGCAGTTGCTGCTGTTCAGGTTTCGTCAAAATTTGCAAATTTGAAAGGCGCTGTTCGGGATTAGCAGCTATACTTTCTAGTAAGGTTAGAAAATGTCCGGCTATGCGCCGTGCTGTGCTAGCATCAAACAAATCTTGGCTATACTCAAGCGTTGCATTAATACCCTCTAATCCTTCCTCTAGGTCAAGCGCTAAATCAAATCTCGCGGTGTTCCGTTCTATTTCCAAACTGCTCAACGTCACTCCTGGCAATTTTATCTCCGGCGTCCGAATATTTCGCAGAGAAAACAATACCTGAAATAGCGGATTATGGCTTAAATCTCGTTCGTGGTGGATGATTTCTACCAGTTTCTCGAAGGGCAAATCCTGGTGGTTATACGCGCCAAGAGCTACTTCTCGCACGCGACCCAGTAACTCTTTAAAAGTCGGGTTGCTCGACAGATTGGTGCGGAAAACTAAGGTGTTAGCAAATAAGCCAATTACTTCCTCGATTTCGCGTCTGTTGCGGTTAGCAATGGGGGAGCCGACTAAAATATCTTCTTGCCCGGTGTAGCGATAGAGCAACGTTTTAAACGCTGCCAGTAGGGTCATAAATAAAGTAGCTTTTTCCCGCTGGCTTAATTGGGCGATTTCCTCTGCTATTGCTTTGGGAATGGTGAATTTATGCACCGCACCTCGGAAGGTTTGTACTGCCGAGCGGGGGCGATCGGTTGGCAAATTGAGTACGGGGAGATTGCCTCCAAGCTGTTTTTTCCAGTAAGCAACCTGCGTCTCTAAAACTTCTCCCTGCAACCACTGGCGCTGCCAACTTGCAAAGTCTGCGTACTGTACCGACAGTTCGGGAAGGGGAGAAGGTTTGCCAGTGGAAAAGGCTTGATAAAACGTGGCGAGTTCCTGGATGAATATTCCCATTGACCAGGCATCGGAAATGATGTGGTGCGTACTCAATAGCAGCACCCAGTTTGAATCGCTAAAGTGCAGCAATTTGGCACGCAATAAGGGTGCTTGTGACAGGTCGAAAGCAAGCTTTGCTTCTGCGGCGATTAACCGTTCTACTTCGCGATATCGTTCAGTTTCAGGAAGCGATCGCAAATCTATTTCTAAAATTTTCAATTCCAGATTTGAAGCGATCGCCTGAACGGGTTGCCCGTTTATTGTCTTAAAAGCCGTTCGCAAAACTTCATGACGCTTGACAAGTTCGTTGAGACTGCGATCGAGAGATCTCGCGTCGAGTGTTCCCGTCAAGCGCACGCCGGCGAGAATGTGATAGGTAAAGTTGCCTGGAGTTAGTTGCTCAAAAAACCACAACCGCTGTTGAGCAAACGATAGAGGAAAAGTGTTAGACTCTCGACTTTGAGGCAGAATTTTTTCTAGCGAAACGCTTTCTTTTTTCTGGTTTAGTCGCTGCAACAGCAACTCGCGCTTTTCAGGAGAAAGAGCCGCGATGCGTTCGATTAAATCACTCATTTGCTGACTCCTTGCTGGGCGAGAATTTCCTGAATTTGTGCTTCTGACAGTTGCTCGAGGTCTGCTAACACCTGAGCGAGCATTTCATTGTCTGTTTGTTCGGCTTGCTTTTGCGCGATCGCTACTGCAAAATCAGCGACAGTGGCCGAATCAAATAAACGGTGCAAAGGCAACTCGACCTGAAATGCTTGGCGCACTCGGGAAATTACTTGAGTTGCTAATAGGGAATGCCCTCCTAATTCAAAAAAGTTGTCGTAAATGCCGACTTTTTCAAGTTTGAGAACTTCAGCCCAGATAGCGGCTAAAACTTCCTCGATATTTGTGCGAGGCGCGACAAAGTTTCCTGTTAACTCCGGTCGCATTTCGTCAGGTGCGGGCAGCGCTCGTCGGTCTACTTTTCCGTTAGAAGTTAAAGGCAAACTTTTGAGTATCGCAAAAGCAGAAGGCACCATGTACTCCGGCAATTTTGACGTTAAGAAATTGCGAATTTCCTTGTGGGTAGGTGCTTGTTTCTGCTCGGAAACCAAATAAGCCACGAGGCGCTTTTGTGCCATCTCGTCTTCCCGCGCCACAACTACAGCCTGCACGATATCTGGATGTTGCCCCAGCACCGCCTCAATTTCTCCCAATTCAATGCGGAAACCGCGAATTTTTACTTGGCCGTCAATTCGCCCGATAAATTCGATGTTTCCGTCTGGCAAATAGCGAGCCAAGTCGCCGGTTTTGTACAGTCGCGTTTTTGCTTGCGTGTCAAATGGATTGGGAATAAATTTTTCTGCGGTTAATTCAGGGCGGTTAAGATATCCGCGTCCCAAATTATCACCACCGATGTACAGTTCACTAGGTACGCCTATCGGCACTGGTTGCAAGTAAGAATCCAGGATATAAATCTGAGTGTTGGCAATCGGATGACCGAGTGGAACTGTGTCAAAATCGCACCCTATCTTATCAAATTCGACTTGATAAGTCAGCACACCTACAGTTGTTTCTGTTGGCCCGTAATGATTGAATACTGAGCAACTGGGAGCAAGATTGCGAAGTGTTTTAATTAAGCTCCAGTTGGCAGACTCACCTCCTAAAATAAGCCGTTTCCCAGGCAAAATTGACTTGGGTTGAGAGGAATTTAAAAGGGCGGCTAGGTGAGAGGGAACTATTTTGAGGCAGTCGATAGGATTGCTGCAGAAATATTCACCCAGTGCCTCTGGATCGGTGGCGCGTTCTTGGGAGATAATATGCAGGCAACCGCCGAAACACAGGGCGGGGAAAATCACTGTGTTTCCTAAGTCGGCGGCGAAGGTGGAAACGGTGGCAAAACTGGCACCTGATGGCAGGTTTAATTTTTCCTGAATGCTGTGCAGGTAATTGAGCAGTTGCCGGTGTTCGATCGCGACTCCCTTGGGCGTGCCAGTGGAACCGGAAGTATAGATGACGTAAGCTAAATTGTCAGAAGAGGCGCGAGCGGTGTAAGAGGCAGAAACAGTGGGAATGTCTGTATCGATGCAAACAATATTTGCCTGAATTTTTGGCAAGCTTTCGATGAGCCGCTCTTGTACGAGCAAAACCTTCACCTGAGCGTCTTCTAGCATTAGCGCTTTGCGCTCTATTGGCGTCGTTGGATCGATCGGTAAATAGGCGCCACCGGCTTTGAGTACGCCCAGCATTCCTACGATTGTTTCTAAGGAGCGATCGACGCAAATGCCAACAACGACCTCTGGTTCAACTCCCAAGTTTTGCAGGTGATGGGCGAGTTGATTGGCGCGATCGTTAAGTTCTCGGTAGGTGATTTTTTCACTTTCAAAGACGACGGCAATGTTGTCTGGGTTGCGTTCTGCTTGTTCTTCAAAAAGCTGATGAACGCATTTATTTTTCGGGTAATCTTTTTGAGTTTGGTTAAAGTCAATGAGAAGTTGCAGCCGATCGCGATCGCTCAGTATATTTAACTGACTGATGGCAGCTTCGGGATTTTTTACCGCACTTTCTAAGAGCGCCTGAAAGTGTTGTGACAAGCGCTTTATATCTGTCGCAGCAAATAAAGCGGAATCGTAGTGAAATTCAGCGCTTATGGAATTGCACAGGCGAAGGCAGGAGAGCTTGAGTTTGAATTGCTCTAGGCAGGCATCTTGCCGAACAAGGGAAAATGAAACGTCTGAATTATCATAGTTCTTAGGCTCTCCTTGAAACTCAAAGCAGACGGGCCAAAAGCTGCTGCTTTTTTCTTTTTCTAGGATTTGTTCCCAGCTAAAATATTCTTGCCAGTTGGACATCTCGTTGAGATTAAGCTCAACTTGCTGCCTCGCTTGTGAGAAATTTAACTCGTCTTGCACTGGGCATCGTAGGGGTAAGTATTTGCACAGCAGCCCCAGAGAGTGTTCTAATTCTTCATATTTTCTGCCGTCAATCGCTACGCCGATTATCGGGTTTTGCTCTCTGGTAAGCCGCCAAATGAGAATTTGCCAGCAAGTCAGCAGGAAGGCAGAAATATCGCTTTTGTGCTTTGGGGCGATCGCTTTCAGCCTGTTCAACAAATCACCCCGAATTTCCACCCTTTCTACTTGTGGCTGAAATTCCGCTTCTCCATTCTTCTTTTCCCAAGGAAGCGTTAATAAATCCCAAGATTCAATGTTCAGCTTTCGCCAGTATTCTTGGCCGCTTGCCGTTTCTTCTGATTCGAGTAGCTCATTTTGCCACTCAGCAATATCGGCATATTGCATTGAGTTGTCAGAGAACTCTTCCCCGCACGCGCAGGCTGAGTAGGAAAGACTGAGTTCGCGGATGAAATTTTTCAGGGTGGCACTATCTGCAATTAAGGCAGAGAAATTCGCCAGCAATAGGTGCTTGTTTTGGGCCAGAGTGACTAAAGATAGATGCCAAAGTGGGCCGCGCTCAAAATCAAAAGGAAGCAGATTTAGTTGCTGAAAAAGCACTGCGATTTTAGCTTCTTGTTCTTCGGGAGACAAACCGCTGAGATTGTGTTCCGAGATAGGAACTTCACCAGTGCTGGCGATCGCTTGCAGGGGTAGTGTCATCCCAGAAAAGCAGTGAAAGCTGGTACGCAGGATTTCGTGCCGATTCACGACATTTTGCAGCGCACTTTTAAGCATCTCTTTGTCGAGATTTTCGGTAATTAAAATTGCACCTCTAACGCGATAAGTCTGTTGGCTTTTATTTTGCTGTAACCCCCACAGATGCCGTTGCTGTGGAGAGAGTCTAAACCCTTCGATTGTTTCCTTTTGCATTTCTAAAGTTCCTTTAATAAGCCTAAATATCTTGACAGGTAAACGCTTCTGCCATACCGACAACAACCCGACGCGAACCCGAAAATGGCGTGCGTCCGTGCGCGGCTAGCATATTATCTAACAGCAAGACATCTCCTTCTTCCCAAGGGAAAACAATCGTTTCTTGCTGATAGCAGCGACGAATTTCGTCTAATATAAAATCTTCAATGGGCGAGCCATCGCCGTAATAAGCATTGCGGGGTAAATCTTCCTGCTTAAAAGAAGTTAAAAGCTCTTTGCGAACGGCGGGTTCGAGATTGGAAATGTGGAAGAGGTGAGCTTGATTAAACCACACCATTTCCTGAGTTTTTGGGTGCTGGGCGACGGCTTGACATATTTGCCGAGTTCTCAAGCGATCGCCCTTTTTCCATTCTAACTCTATTCCGGCTTTTTGGCAATACTCTTCTACCTCAATTTTGCTATCAGTATTAAAGACATTTTGCCAGGGTAAATCTACGCCACCGCCGTAATTTCGCACATACATAACCTGTTTTTGGGCAAACTTTTCTCTAATCTTTGCATCCAGGCTTTCAAACACTTTGCGGCTGTTAGCGATCGGGGTTTCTCCTCCCTGTTCAGCTTTCTTGACGCAGAAAAAAGCAATTTTCAGCGGCCAATTGCGAGAATAAGCCATTTCATTGTGCAGGGGGATGAATTGCTCGGCAGGATACTCGGTGGAAGTGTAGATATTTCCGCTCACCTGACTGCGCGGAGTTGAGCGAAAAGAATATTCCAACAAGTCGCCAGCAATAGTTTGAATAAACTGCTCGAAACCATTCACCCCGCCGACTTCAAAGCCTCGAAAAAGTATTCCTCCGTGCTTCCATAACTGTGTTTCAATTGATGAGCGATTGTTCTGTGCCCAACCTGCGAGATTTAATTTTTCTACTGTTGGCTCAACAACTAGAGGTAGAAGGTTTTCGGGCTGGAGGTAGGCGGTTTTGACTAATTCCTCGGAGGACAGGGTGACGGCTTTGCGCCTAACTGAGCCTAACTTTTGGGAATTGAGATTCTTTGTTTCTGTATTTGTCATAACTTTTGCTTTGGTGAAATTGTTGCGATTTTTCCCGAAAAAACCTGAGAGATTGAGCCATCATTTTAAACTTTTCATGACTTGGCGTTTAGCCATTTTTAATTTTTGAATTCCCGAAAGATGAATTTGTTTTTCCTGCTCGATTTGGTGCTGCCTTTCTGCTTCGGCAAGAATTTCTGCCAAGTCGTCGAGCTTGATATCTGGCTGGATGACTACATGGTTGAGGAGGATTTGGAAACCTCTCACCATTCGGGCAATAGTCCTAGCCTCAAATAAGTCTGTTTTGTACTCAAATAAGCCTTGGATTCCTTCTGAAACCTCCCAGAGAGTGAGGCTTAAGTCGTGTCTCGACATACCGACATCGAATTCCAGAATGCTCAAGGTCAAACCAGCTAACTCCAGGGGGGGCATGGGTGCATTCTGGAGTACAAACCACACTTGAAACAGCGGGTTATAGCTGAGATTTCGCTCCGGCTGCAATTCCTCCACAAGCTTTTCAAAAGGAACATCCGGGTGAGCGTAAGCTGCTAACGCTACCTCGCGTGTTCGACCGAGTAGTTCGCGGAAAGTTGGATTACCTGCCGTGTCAATTCGCAGCACTAAATTATTGACAAAAAATCCAATTAGTTCCTCTAATTCCCGGAGGTGGCGGTTGGCAATAGGAGAGCCAATAGCCAGGTTGTCCTGCTTTGTTTGGCAGTATAGCAAGGATTGAAATGCTGCCAACAACGTCATAAATAGGGTGACATTTTGTTGCTGACTGAGGATTTTCAGTCGGTTAGTTAAAGAAGCAGAAATCACAAAAGATTGCTGCGACCCTCGGAAAGTTTGCACGGGAGATCGCTGCTTATCTGTTGACAGTACAGCTAAACCGTTTCCTAATTGCTGTTTCCAATAAGCCAGTTGTTTTTCTAATTTCTCTCCCTGGAAATGCTGCCGCTGCCAACTCGCGAAGTCCGCATACTGCACGGGAAGTTCAGGCAGCGGGGAGGGTTTGTCAGTCGAAAAAGCTTCATAAAGTGCGGCTACTTCTCGTACCAATACCCCCATAGACCAACCATCAGAAATAATGTGGTGTATTGTCAGCAGCAACACATATTCTGCCGCACCCAGTTGCAGCAGAGTGGCCCGCAGTAAGGGATCTCGCGTTAAGTCAAAGGGGCGTTGGGCTTCTTCAAGAGTACGCTGCTCAATTTCAGCTTGCTGCTCAGTTTCTGGTAAATGTCGCAAGTTTACCACCGACAAAGCGAAATTCAAGGAAGGAGAAATCAGTTGAACAGGTTGCCCGTCCACTTCTGCAAAAGCAGTCCGTAAAACTTCGTGACGCCTGACAATTTCATTGAGTGTTTGTTGCAGTGCCGACAAATTCAATTGTCCTTGCAAACGCACAGCAGCAGGAAGGTTGTAGGCAGGGTTTTCGGGAGACAATCGATCGAGAAACCACAGCCGTTGCTGGGCAAAAGAAAGGGGAGCAGAATTTTGCTGCGATCGCCTGGGAATGCGCTTAGATTGCTCAGCCTGTACTGCCTCTTTGCCCAATGCTTTGAGGAGGAGTGCTCGCTTCTGGGGCGAGAGGTTTTTCAGCCGTTCTGAACGATTAGTAGACATCATAATTCACCTCCTCGCAGTGGTCGCTGTTTGTAATAGTTAAGGAAAGCTTTGCTGCTATTTTTAGCTGGTCGTTTAAAACAACGTTGATATCTGCTTCAGTAGTAAGGGGGTTGGCAAGGACGACTCGAAAAGCAACAATGGGAATGGTTTTGCCATAACAGGTGTTTTGCAAGGTTGTTCGCGATACGAAGGTGTAACCGGCTCGCCGCTGGGCCTCCTGAAGGCGCTCGTTAAATTGATTAATGAAGTGGTTGTCTGCTTCGGCTAGTTGTTTTTTGGCTGCTTTTTCCCTGAATGTTTCTGGAATGTAGCGGTATAAAAGAATATTAATTTCTGGCTCTAGCAGCAATTCAAAGGCTGGATTTTCCCGAATTAAATTGGCCAAGTGCTGCGTTTTATGGATTCCTCCATCTATCAAAAACTCATAGCCTTGATGGCCGATGATATTCAACGCGGCTTGCAAGTACAAACTCGCACCTGGTCGAGAGCCTTCGAGAGAGCGCTTGCCTAGATCGATCGAGTCTTTTCGCACCGTGTAGGGCGCGTGTTTTTCAATAACTTTGGCGGTTTGGGGATTGCGGAATAAAACCAGACCGATTCCCATTGGCAAATACATTTGTTTGTGTCCATCTATGGTGACGGAATCTGCTAGTTCAATGCCTGCGAATTTGTGCCGGTGACGTTCGGAAAAAAGCACGGGGCCGCCCCAAGCTGCATCGACATGAAAGTGAGCGTTTGCTTCTTGGGCGATCGCCGCTATTTCTGGAAGCGGATCGATACTTCCCGAATCGGTGCTGCCTGCAATACCGATAATTGCCAGAATGTGCAGGTTGCGATCGCGACATTCGGCCACAGTTTGGCGCAGCGCTGCCAAATCCATGCGGTGATTGGAATCGGTGGGGATTTTTAGGAGATTGCGATCGCCAATGCCTAATAAACCGGCAGCCTTTTCAAAAGAATAGTGCATCAAATTGGAGCCGATTATCACCATTCCCTTGTAGCCGTAAAACTCTAAAGCGGCGTACAAGCCTTCTTTTTCAATGCCACTAAAGTTATTTTTTGGTCCTAAAGAAGCGTTGCGAGCGCACCACAAAGCTGTGATATTAGCTAGGGTGCCGCCCGTTGTCATGATACCGAGCGTGCTGTCACTTTTTTGAATGTGCTGGTTATAAAAATCCTCAGAAAAATCGTAAATTAATCGGTGGATCATTGCCAAAGTCTGGCGCTCGCAGGGGCTTAAAACTTTGGCCGTTTCCATCTTGACCAAATTTTGATTCATCGCGGTTAACAGCTTCGCGATCGGGCGCACAAAATAGGGAAGTGCGCTAGTCATGTGACCGATATATCGGGGGGAAGATGTGTGAATGGAATGGGCAACGAGGGTTTCGGTCAAACCATCGATATAATTGCCAACATCTGTAGGAAGGGCGGGAATTTTGTTTTCCCTAAACTCCTGAATAATTAACTCTAAGTCAATATCTGTACTAGCGGTTTTTGCGTACAAAAAGTCTTGAACTAGGGCAGAAATTCGCTCCTCCATTGCTTCTTCTGCCAAAAATGATTTTTCTGAAGCACTGAATAGCTCCATTAACTTTTCTTCAAGTGGGGTAACAGAGGCTTTTAATGGCTGCATTACGTCTTGAGACTCTTTGGCTTTTACTGTTAGTTTATTCATCCCGAGTTCATCCTGTTAAATGGGCTTTTAAAATCTCCTATTCCCCACCGAAGCCTTAAAGAGAAAAGGGATTTTTGTTTTTTTGTCGCCAAGCCAATATTTACTCAACCAGCATCACAGTTTGTGCTGACTCTCCATCACTCTTTTCTAAGAGATCGAGCAATTTATCTATCTGGTTAGAATCGGCGTTTGCCAGAATTTCTTCCTCGATTAGTTCAGCTAAATTCTCAATGGTGGGAGCAGCAAAAAAATCGCACAGCGCTAACTCTATCCCAAAGCACGATCGCACTCGCGATATTAACTGTGTTGCCATCAGAGAGTGACCGCCGAGGTCAAAAAAGTTTTGGTTAGTTCCTACTTTTTCTAGCCCTAAAAGAGCAGTCCAAATCTCAGCAATTTCTTTCTCGGTGGGCGTTTGTGGCTCAGTGAAGGCTGTTTCATCAGAAACATAATCGCACCTTTGAGATAAGGCGAGGCGGTCAATTTTTCCGTTGGGCGTTAATGGCAGCGCATCTAATAGCACAAAAGCTGAAGGCACCATGTAATCGGGCAGTTTGTGCTTCAAGAATGAACGCAATTCGGAAATAAGTTCTGGGTGCGGATTTCTGAACCCTGAGTTAGGAACTAGGTAAGCGACTAGGCGTTGACTACCTGGTGTGTTTTCCTGAAGCAAAACAGCAGCAGTGGACACAGAAGAATGTTGAGAAAGTGCTGCCTCTATTTCTCCTAGTTCGATGCGGAAACCGCGAATTTTTACTTGGCAATCGCCACGACCCAGAAATTCTATATTACCATCCGGCAGGTAACAACCGATATCGCCTGTTTTGAAGAAAACTTTTTGATAATAATTACCGAGAAAATGTAATTTTTCTTGCCCAAGCGGGTTAGAAATGAATTTCTCCGAGGTTAAGTCGGGGCGGTTTAAGTAGCCCTGTGCCAATCCATCGCCGCCGACGTAAATCTCGCCGGGAATTCCTATGGGAACGGGTTGCAAATTGCGATCGAGCAGATAAATTTGCGTGTTGGCGATCGGGCGACCGATTGGAACTTTCTCGACACAGTGAGTTGCATCGTACCACGTCACGTCCGCAGCTACTTCAGAAGAGCCATAAAGATTGATTAATACCCGTTGGGGCATCTGCTCTCGAAATTGCTGGCAAAGTTCCACCGGCAGAGTTTCTCCGCTGCAAATCCAATATTTTAATTGAGGCAAACGGCTGTCTAAATCAGGGAATGAATCTAAGAGAGCGCGCAACAAAGAAGGAACCAGCACCAGTCGCGTTACATTTTGCTTTGATAAGGTTTGAAGGAATTGGTTAATATCTTTGACGGCTCGATCGGGAATAATCACAGTGGGCAACCCATGCAGCAAAGGAGCAAAGATTTCCCAAACCGAATCGACAAAATTTAAGGACGTTTTTTGACA
Organism: Microcoleus sp. Pol8_D6; assembly: GCF_036700965.1. Classification (NCBI taxonomy): domain Bacteria; kingdom Bacillati; phylum Cyanobacteriota; class Cyanophyceae; order Oscillatoriales; family Microcoleaceae; genus Microcoleus; species Microcoleus sp. Pol8_D6. The sequence continues at coordinate 20,866 of NZ_JAUBPW010000013.1, forward strand.
GCAAATATCTTCTTCGATAAAAGGGTAGGGGTTCCAGAAACAGCGATTGACTGTGCCTCGGTGGGTGCCGAGTACGCCTTTGGGAGTGCCTGTGGAGCCGGAAGTGTAGAGGACGTAAGCGAGGTGATCGGCTTCCACTTTAACAGCGGGGTTGCGATCGCTCTGGCGGGAAATTTCCTGCCATTCGGCGTCGATACAGACGACTTTTGCGCTGTGTTCGGGGAGGATTTCTAGGAGGTTTTTTTGAGTCAAAAGCACCGGAACTTTTGCGTCGGCCAGCATGAACGATCGGCGTTCTTGGGGATAAGCAGGATCGACAGGAACGTAAGCGGCACCGACTTTTAAAATGCCCAAAATAGCCACCAGCATTTCCAGCGATCGCTCTAAGCAAATTCCCACCAAAACTTCGGGTTTTACACCGATAAATTGCAGGTAATGCGCGATTTGGTTGGCTTTGGCATTCAATTCGCGGTAAGTCAATTGTTCATTTTCGCAAATTGCAGCCACTGCATCTGGGGTTCGCTCTGTTTGCGCTGCAAATAATTCGTGAATGGAGGAATTTTTGGGGTAATCCGCTTGGGTGTCGTTCCACTGGACAAGTAATTGCTGGCGTTCGGCGGCGCTCAATAGGGGCAATTCTGACAGTTTCCGCTCAGGATTGGCAGTCATTCCCTCCAGTAAAGTTTGCAGGTGTCCGAGCATCCGTGCGATCGCACTTTCCTCAAAGCAGCTACGATCGAAAATAATTTTCAGCGTCAATTCCGCACCCGGCATTGCCATCACCGTTAGAGGATAATTCGTTGTTTCCAAGGAGCGAATATTCTCTACTTTTAAGTTTTGAATCTTCTCCTGCAAAGAAGCATCCGAAGGATAATTTTCAAAGACAACGAGACTCTCAAATAGAGGCAAACTCCGAGAAACTTCGCTCCACCCCTGCACCTCAACGAGGGGGGTGAACTCATACTGTCGCGCCTCAACTTGTTGCGCTTGGAGTTCTTTCAAGCAGGATAAAATAGAATCCTGTGGGTCAAATTTTACGCGCACTGGCAGAGGATTTACGAACAGCCCCACTACCGATTCCGCACCAATTAACTCTGGCGGTCGCCCGGAGACAACCGTACCAAAAACCACATCTTCCTCGCCGCTGTATCGGCTCAAAAGTAGCGCCCAAGCTGCCTGTACGAGGGTATTTAATGTTAGCTGATGCTGCCGCGCTAAGGATTGCAGTGCGACGGTGGCTGTTGCAGAAAATATCACCTGCTGTTCGCCACTACTTTCTAAACGGTGTCCCCCGGCAATATTGCCCCGGGCGATCGCAGTTGGAACTGCAAAACCTTTGAGAGTTTGCCGCCAAAATGACTCAGCCGCAGATAAATCTTGCTGGTGCAGCCACGCGATGTAATCCCGATAAGGGCGAGGGCGTTTGAGGTGCAATTCCTCGCCCTGGGAGAAGGCTTGATAAAATGCAAAAACTTCCTCAAGAACGATCGCCAGCGACCACCCATCTAAAACTAAGTGATGGTGGCTCAAAATAAACTGAAAAGTATCTGTTTCTAACTGCGCCAGTGCAATGCGAATTAAGGGAGCTGATGTCAAGTCAAAGCCCTGCTCGCGATCGGCTTTTAGGAACGTTTCTAGCTGCTGTTTTTGTGCGGAAGCCGAGAGCGATCGCCAGTCCATCTGCTGCCAAGATAATGCAGCCTGCTTACGCACCGCTTGCACGGGTTCTTTCAATTTTTCCCACACGAAACAAGTCCGCAAAATGGGATGCCGTTCTACAACTTTTTGCCAACTATTTCTCAACGCAGAAACATTGAGATCGCCGCGTAAGACGCACAGCAGTTGCCCGAAATATACGCCCGATTCTGCCTGGTAAAGGGAATGAAAGAGAATGCCCTGCTGCGCTGGGGAGAGGGGATAAAAATCTTCGATATTGCCTTTGGTCATATTAAAGCTCTCCCAAAATTGCGGTAATGTTGTCTAAATCGTCCTGGTTCCACTGGCTCCACTTAAACTCTGCAAAGTCAGAAGGAGTGCAGCCGCCGGCGTCGGGGGACTGACAGTATTGAATTAGCGATCGCAGCGATTCTATAAAGGCCGTTGCCAAATTTTCAATGCTTTCTCGTCGGTGAATGTTTTCGCTGTACGTCCAATTTAATTGCAGCTTGTTGCTGGTAATAAATCCGTTAATTTCCAGCAGGTAACGCCGATTTCCACGCGGGCTGCGAAGGGAGCCACTAGGATTGGAAGACAGCATTAATAAAGAAGACTTCGGCAGCAATTGGTCAAACTGTCCGAGATAATTAAAGCTTACCTCAGCTTGCGGCAATTTATGCAATTTTTTTGCAATTTCTGGGTTTAAATATCGTAGGATGCCGCAGCCAATACCGCGATTGGGTACTGCGCGTAACTGCTCTTTCACTGATTTGATTGCAGCCCCTAGATCGGAATGTTTTTCTAAATTAAACAGGACGGGGAAAACTGCTGTGAACCAGCCGATTGTGCGCGACAAATCTACTCCTTCAAATATATCTTCGCGCCCGTGACCTTCTAAGTCAACTAAAAGTGAGTTATTGCCTGTCCAGCGTTCAAATGCTTGACCTAAAGCAGTTAGCAATACATCATTAATTTGAGTGCGGTAAGCTGCAGGTACTTCTTGTAAGAGCAGTTTTGTTTCTTCAACACTCAAAGCAACGGATACTGTCTTTTCAGATGCAACTAAATTCGCTGCGTTTGGGAAATCCACCGGCAAGCGAGAAGTTGGTTGGTGAGAAAGGGCGAACCAGTAATCGAACTCTCCCTGCAATTCGGGCGATCGCGCCCACTCCTGCAAACGTTCTGCCCACTGCTTAAATGAGGTTGTTTTGGGCGGCAGCGCGACTGTTTCGCCGCGGCTAATCTGCCCGTAAGCTGTCTGGAAATCCTCAATTAAAATTCGCCACGAAACCCCATCAACCGCTAAGTGATGAATGGTCAATAACAAGCGATTTGGCTGATGTTTGCCCAAGTCAAATAGGGCAGCGCGAAGTAATGGCCCCTCTGACAAATTCAAACTGGCTTGCAACTGAGCGGCGGCGGTTTGGAAAGCGGCCTCTCGTTCTTCTGGAGGTAGCGACGACAAATCAATGCAGGTAAACGGAGCAACTTCGTCGGGATTGGCGAACTCCTGCAGCCAGCCAGATTCTCTTCGCCCAAAACGCAGGCGCAGCGCGTCGTGGTGCTTCAGCAATTCTTGCAAAACTGACTCAATTAATGCAGGTTCGAGAGGTTGCTGCAACTCTAAAAGCACCGCCTGATTCCAGTGGTGTGGATCGGAGAGATTTTCCTCGAAAAACCAGTGCTGAATCGGTGTCAGAGGAACTTCGCCAACGATTAATCCCTGTTCCGATTGTTGAATCCCAGTTGTATCGGCGACGGTGGCTAACTGTGCAATAGTTTGGTGTTGAAACAGTTGTTTTGGAGTAAGCCGCAACCCCGCTTGATTGGCTTTAGAAATGACTTGAATGCTGAGGATAGAATCGCCGCCCAATTCAAAGAAATTGTCGTCTATTCCCACTTGTTCTAACCCCAATACTTGCGCCCAAATTTCTGCCAGGATTTTCTCAATAGCCGTGCTTGGCGCGGCGAATGCCTCTTCGAGTTCTGGGCGATCGCGATCCGGTGCAGGTAGTGCCTTGCCATCGACTTTGCCGTTGGGAGTTAGAGGCAGCGATTCCAGCATCACGAAGGCAGCAGGCACCATGTATTCGGGCAGCTTTTCTTGCAGGTAGCCGCGGAGGTTGCTGATGCTTGGAAGTTGGTTTTGGTTAAGCACTACATAAGCGACTAAGCGCTTGTTGCCCGAACCGTCATCGCGGGCGATCGCCACAGCATCCCGCACGGCGGAGTGCTGTCTCAGGGTTTCCTCAATTTCTCCCAATTCGATGCGATAGCCCCGGATTTTCACTTGGCTATCAATTCGCCCCAGGTATTCGATATTTCCATCTGGCAAATAACGCGCCCTGTCGCCAGTTTTGTAAAGGCGCGCGTCGGGTGAGTTGCTAAAAGGATTTGGAATAAATTTCTCGGCCGTTAATTCGGGACGATTCAGATAGCCTCTGGCCAATCCTGCGCCACCGATATGCAGTTCCCCTGGCACTCCAATTGGCAAAGGTTGCAAATAGCGATCTAAGATGTAAAGCTGCGTGTTGGCTATGGGGCGACCGATGGGGACAATTCCAGGATAGCGCTGGCGCGTACAAGCCCAAAAACTTACGTCTACAGCCGCTTCAGTGGGGCCATAAAGATTGTGCAATTCAGCATTCAAACGGTTAAAAAAGCGCTCCTGAAGTTCAAAGGATAGCGCTTCGCCACTGGTGATGACCCGCTTGAGGCAGTGACAAGAATCAAGTCCAGGTTCTTCGAGGAACAGTTGCAGCATTGAGGGAACGAAATGGAGTGTGGTAATTTGCTGCCTAGCAATGAGTTCCACTAAATAAAAACCCTCGCGATGGCCTTCTGGTCGAGCTATGATTAGACGCGCTCCTGTCAGCAACGGCCAGAATAATTCCCATACTGATACGTCGAAGCTAAAGGGTGTTTTCTGCAAAACACGATCGCTTGCAGTTAATTCGTAGGCATCCTGCATCCACAACAAGCGATTGCAAATGCCTCTGTGAGTATTAGCAGCTCCCTTTGGCTTTCCAGTCGAGCCTGACGTATAGATGACGTAAGCTAGGTTTTCAGCAGTAACTGCGACGGTGAGATTTTCTTCGCTTTGTCGAGCGATCGCTTGCCAATCGGCATCCAGACAAATCGCGCTCGTTCCCGCGAAGGGCAGCTTTTCTACCAGATGCTTTTGTGTCAGCAGCACAGGCGTTTGAGCGTCTTTTAACATGAAAGCCAATCGCTCTGGTGGATAGCCTGGATCGAGCGGAACATAAGCGCCCCCAGCTTTGAGAATACCGAGAATGCCGATCGCCATCTCAAGCGATCGCTCAACACAAATTCCCACCAAAACTTCTGGCTTGACGCCGAGTTTTTGCAGGTAATGCGCGAGTTGATTCGCTCGTTCATTCAGCTCGCGGTAGGTGAGTTTTTGGTCTTCAAATACGACTGCAATGGCATCGGGAGTTCGCTCGACCTGCGCTTCAAATAATTGATGAATGCAGGGATCGCTCGAATAATCGGCGCGGGTGTCATTCCACTCTACCAACAACTGATGCCGCTCTTTTTCCCCCAGCAACGGTAGCTCTTCAATCCGCCGCTCTGGGTTGGCAGCTATGCCCCCCAGCAACGTGATAAAATGCCCCGCCATCCGATTGATTGTGGCTGCATCAAATAAATCGGTACTGTATTCAAACTGACCGTAAATTTCTTCCTGTTTTTCTTCTAAATACAGCGTTAAGTCTACTTTTGCTGTCTGATTGTCAACATCTAAAAGAGTGAGATTGAGTCCGGCGATTGATTCGGCAGCAACAGGTGCAGTTTGCAAAACAAAAGCAACTTGAAACAGCGGATTGTAGCTCAAATTGCGATCTGGTTGCAACTCTTCAACCAGTTTTTCAAACGGCAAATCCTGGTGAGCGTAAGCTTCTAAACTCACCTTCCGAATGCGATCGAGCAACTGCCGAAAAGTGAGAGCACCTGACAAATCAGTTCGCAATACCAAAGTATTGACAAAAAACCCGATTAGCCCTTGAATTTCCGCTCGGTTGCGGTTGGCGATGGGAGAGCCAACGGGGATATCTGCCTGTCCTGTATAGCGATAGAGCAACGTTTTAAAGGCTGCTAGCAGCGTCATAAACAGGGTGACATTTTCCTGGCGGCTGAGCTTTTTGAGGGCTTCTGTTAGCGTTTTCGGGATGAGAAAGGATTCTTTCGCGCCCCGATAGGTTTGCGCGGGGGGACGAGGGCGATCGGCTGGCAATTCCAGCAAGGGAGGAGCGCCACTGAGCTGCTTTTTCCAGTAGTTAAGTTGAGTTTGCAAGCGTGAAGCGAAGCTATCCCGCAGGGAATCGCCCGCCAGCCATTCCCGCTGCCAAATAGCAAAATCGGCGTACTGTATGGAAAGTTCGGGAAGTGGGGATGGTTTTGCCATCAAAAACGCTTCGTAAAGTGCTGCTAATTCTTGCAGAAAGACTCCGATTGACCAGCCATCAAAAATAATGTGGTGTAGCGTCAACAGCAAGACATATTCCTCAGCCTCTAACTGTAGCAAACTAGCTCGCAACAGCGGCCCTTTGGTTAAATCAAAAGGTTTACTAGCTTCTTCTGCAGCCAGTTGTTTTACTTTTTCTTCTCGCTCAGTTTTCGCCAATTTTTGCAAGTCTAAAACTTGCAGCCCGAAATTAAATTGCTGACCAACCACCTGCACGGGTTGACCGTCTACAGTGGTAAATGTCGTCCGCAAAGCTTCGTGACGGCGCACAATTTCCTTGAAACTTCGTTCTAGCACTACTACATTTAGCCTGCCTTTTAGTAACACAGCCGCCGGAAGGTTGTAAAAAGGGTTTCCCGGTTCCAATTGATCGATAAACCACAGTCTTTGCTGGGCAAAAGAGGTGGGAAATGCAAATACTTCTTCTTCAGAAGCATTCGCCAAGTCGCGAGTATCTGTTGGAGGTTTTTCGGAAAAATGCACCGTCATGGGATTAGTAACTGGTAATTGGTAATTGGGATTGCCGCCGATATTTGGGGATTGGTTATGAGTTATGGGCTGCAATCCCATGACTCATCACTGATTTGTGCTTAGCGCAAAGAGGACAATTTCATGCGGTACGCCGCTCGCGAAACAGGCGCGATCGCGGGTTCTTCAACTGTCGCGTTTTTGCTTTTTGCTTCAGCAATCTTTTCTGCAAGTACGGCTAGCGATCGCCCTGCAAAAATATCGCACAAAGGCAATTCTAGCTGACAATCTTCTCGTATCTTTGCGGCTAATTGAATTGCCAGCAGCGAATTTCCTCCTAGTTCAAAAAAGTTATCGGTAATGCTTAACTCTTCAAGGCCGAGAACCACACAACAAATGCTCGCTAACATTGCCTCAATAGGAGTGCGCGGTGCGACAAAAATCTTTGTTTCTGGAATTGCGGCATCCGGTTTTGGTAGAGCCTTGCGGTTAACTTTGCCGTTCGCCGAAAGTGGCAGCGCGTCCAGAATTATAAATGCAGAAGGCACCATATAATCGGGCAGTTTTTCGCTCAGGAATTGGCGCAATTCTTCAACCGCCAGGACAGCCTTTTGTTGGAGAACGATATATGCTACTAAGCGCTTTTGACTGTGATTTTCTCCGAATGCGGTGACAATGGATGCCTTGACTGCTGGGTGCTCGTTCAAAGCAGCTTCAATTTCTCCGGCTTCGATGCGGAATCCTCGAATTTTAAGGCGGAAATCTTCTCGTCCTAAAAATTCGATATTGCCGTCCGGGAGGAAGCGCCCTAAATCTCCCGTTCGGTACAAGCGATCGCCCGTGACGGGGTGCGTGAGGAAGCTGGCGCGAGTTTTTTCTTCATTCCGCCAGTATCCTTTTGTCAGTCCAACTCCGGCACAGCACATCTCGCCGGCAACCCAGACGGGACAGTCTTCTAGCCTTTCATTCAAAATGTAATAGCGTGTATTGGCGATCGGCTTGCCATAGGGAATGCTCTTCCAAGAAGGATCAACAGTTTCTACCGGATACCAAATATTCCAAAGGGTAGTTTCGGTTGGCCCGCCGACGCTGACAACTCGGCATCCTTTGACGATCGCCCTCAACCTCTGAGGCAGCGTTATCGGTATCCAATCTCCGCCGAGAAACGCCCAGCGCAAGCACTCTGGCAAAACCTCAGAACGTCCGGCAGCGTAATCGAGCAGCATTTCCATCATCGGCGGAACCGAGTTCCAAATGGTGACGCGCTCTTTTACCATCAATTGAGTCCAGTGAGCGGGGTCTAGCCGTTGTGCGGCATCGGGAATGACGATCGCTCCCCCGGCTGCTAGGATGCCGAAAATATCGTAAACCGACATATCGTGGTGCAGTGCGGTGACTGCGATCGCGCGATCGCACTCGGCCACATTAAACACTTGGTTGGTCTGAGCGATCGCATTGACTGCACCTCGGTGCGCGATCGCCACGCCTTTCGGCAAGCCAGTTGAGCCGGAAGTATAAATCACATAAGCTAAATCTTCCGGTTCCTGCACCGACTCCAAAGCTTCGCTGCTTTCGGCCACCAATTCGTCGGTATCGAGACAAATTCGCCGCACATTTTCCGGCCATTCCAATCGCTGATTTAACTGAGATTGCGTCAAAACAATCTCAACTTCGCCATTTTCCAGCAAATACCACAGCCGCTCTTTTGGTAGCGCCACATCTACGGGCAAATAAGCGGCCCCGGATGCCAGAATGCCCAGCACAGCGACGATTTGCTCCCATCCTTTTTCCATAACCACGGCAACCAACTGGTTAGGGCGAGTTCCCAGCTTCCGCAATCGGTGAGCGACTTGATTCGAGCTCCGGTATAGTTCCTCATAAGTAAGGGTGCGCGTTGAAGTAATCACGGCGGATTGCTGCGATCGCAAGGCGACTTTCTGAGCAAACAGTTCGTGCAGCAATACATCGGGAATAGGTGCTTCGATGCCGTTAGCGACGGCTTGCTGCTGCAACTGCGCCTCTTCTTGCCAAGCTGACTCCGAGCTTGCCAGGCGCTGCAACAGGCGGCAGTAAGCCTCAAACATATCGTCGATTAGCCCTGGCCCGAAGAGTTCTTCCACCGCATCCCAGCTAAAAGAAAGCCCCTGGGCGGTTTCGGTAAATTGCGCGTCTATCCAAACTTGCGGCGTTTGACCGATGATGTGAACCAGTTCTCCCAATTCTTGAATGAGAGAAAAGATAGAGGAATCTTCCCCAGGCGCGTTTTGCGGATCGATCGTAAACACGACCGGCATCAGCGCGGAGGTGGTGCCTTGCGCTTGGGCGAGTTCTCGCAAAACGCGCACCCCGCTGACGTACTGGTGCTCTAAATCTTGCCAAAGCTGTTCTTGCAGTCGCTTGGCCCGCGTTTCAAAACTCTCTCGCTTGGAGTTATCTACTTCTAGCAAAGTAAAGGAGGCAAATTCTCCGATAATCTCCTCAACTTGAGGGTGCAGGGGAAGGCGATTGAAGCGCGGCACGTTGAGGGTAAACCGAGGCGTTTTGCTCCACAGTCCGAGAACCTCAGCATAGGCGGCCAGCAATAAACCCGTAGGAGTCAGGCTGGCGCGAGCTGTGCGCGTTTTGAGGCGCTGCCAAGTTTGCAAGTCTAAGCGATCACTCCAGCGTTTAAATCGCGGCTGCGTTAAGGAATTCGGGTGTTTGGCGAGCGGCAATTCCGGCGCTGGTGGCAGGGTTTTGAGGCGAGGGAGCCAGTAATCTAAGGATTGCTGGTAAAATGGGGAGTTTTCTAAGGCGATCGCGGCTAACACGCAGTCGCGGAAAGACAGTTGCAAGGGCGCGATCGCAGTATTGGGATTGCGGTAAAACTGTACCAAATCGCCAAACAAAATTTGAAAACTCCAGCCATCTATGCACAAGGCGTCAATGCTGATGTGGAGCCGGGTGCGGCGCCCCTTAATTTTGGAAGCGCAAATCTCGAACAGCGGCCAGCGATCGAGCGGCAGCACTTGGTGAGAAAGGCGATCACGGATTGCTTCGAGTTGTTCGCCGGCAACCTCTGGAGCGAGCGAGCGCAAATCCAAAACCTCAATTTTATAAGCGGGTACGTTTTCCAGAATTTGCTGCTGTCCGTTCGGAAGTACGATCGCCCGCAGCATATCGTGGCGCTCTACAACTCGCTGCCACGCGAGGCTAAACCGCTCTAAATCTAACTCGTCGCTCTCAATTTCTACATAGCCGTGAATGGCAACATTGCCCATTTCAAAAAAGCTATTTCTCCCGATCCAATAGGCTTGCTGCATTTCATTGAGCGGAAATGGTTGGTAGCGATTTTGAGGAGCGGGGGCGATCGCGGGCAGTGAAATCAGGGGTTCGGGCGACTGCTGGCTCTTAGCTTGTGCGATCGCAACTGCCAGACTGGCGACTGTAGGGGATTGAAACAAGCAGCGCAATGATAGCTCGACTTGAAAGCGATCGCGCACCTTGGCAATCAGTTGAGTTGCCAGCAAAGAGTGACCTCCCAACTCGAAGAAATTGTCATTGATTCCCACCTGTTTTAAACCCAGAACCTCTGCCCAAATATCAGCTAATACTTGTTCTTCTAAAGTTTGAGGTGCGATAAAATCTGCGTTTGACCTGTTGGTTTCCGGTGCGGGAAGTGCCTTAAAATCTACCTTGCCGTTTGGCGTCAGCGGCATCGATTCTAAAAACATGAAACTGGCAGGAACCATATAATCTGGCAGTTGTTCCCGGAGGAAAGAACGCAGATTTTTAATCAGTGCAGAGTTGCCAATGCTGGGTGCTGAGTTTAAAACGAGGTAAGCAACTAAGCGCTTGCTGCCTGAATCTTCCTCATGGGCCAGAATGACTGCTTCTTGCACGTCTGGATGTTGGCTGAGTGCGGATTCGATTTCTCCTAACTCTATGCGGAAACCGCGAATTTTCACTTGGCGATCGGTGCGATCGAGAAATTCTAAATTCCCGTCGTGGAGATAGCGGACTAAATCGCCTGTTTTGTAAAGGCGATCGCCTTGTTTGCTGCTAAAAGGATCGGGAATAAATTTTTCTCGATTCAGATCCGAACGGTTGAGATAGCCTCTGGCAACGCCCGCACCTCCGATATAAAGTTCGCCGGAGACTCCGATCGGTACGGGTTGCAAATTAGCATCGAGTACATAGGTGCGGGCATTTGGAATCGGGCGTCCAATTGGCAAGGTTTTTGCGGAGTTTTTAGAGTTTTTAACCGCAGAGGACGCAGAGGGCGCAGAGGGGAGAGAAGAAGAGGAGGAAGAGTCGCACCACGTCGCGACAATGGTTGTTTCTGTGGGGCCGTAAGTATTGACGAGCCGCACTTTTTCTGATACGCACTTTTGCCACTGATTCAGCGATGCTGAAAGTGCGGTTTCTCCGCCAATAATTGTCAAGCGCACTGACGGGGGAAATTCTGCGTTTTCGATGCTGAGTCTGGCAGTTAATTCGCGCCAGTAAGCGGTTGGTAAATCTAAGACGGTGATTTGCCATTCCCGGCATTTTTGCAGGAAGGAAGAAATGCTGTCTAACATGGAATTTCCGCGCAGTACCAAAGTTGCGCCTCGCGTTAAACAGGGATAGATTTCTTCGGCGCTGGCGTCGAAGCTGAGGGAAGCAAATTGAAGAATGCGATCGCTCGGTTCAATGCCATATTCAACACTTGCAGCCTGCGTATAATTCGCCAAAGAGTGATGCTGCACCATCACTCCTTTTGGTTTGCCAGTAGACCCGGATGTATAGATGATATACGCTAGGTTTTCTGACCCAACGGCGCTATCAGGATTTGACTGATGTTGTTGAGCGATTGTCTGCCATTCTGCATCCAAGCAAATCGCGGAAATATTGGGGACTAGCAAGTCTGCGGCTAATTGTGCTTGCGTTAGCAATACGTGAACTCCAGCGTCTTCTAACATGAAATTAAGACGTTCTTTGGAATAATTCGGATCGAGGGGCAAATAAGCGCTCCCTGCTTTTAATACGCCTAAGATTCCGACGACCGCATCGAGCGATCGCTCCATATAAACACCGACTATGGCATCTGGTTTTACGCCGAAATGGTGCAAGTAATGGGCAAGTTGATTCGCGCGATTATTTAATTCTTGGTAAGTCAAACTTTGGCATTCAAATCGCACCGCAACCGCATCAGGCGTTTTCGCAGCCTGCGCTTCAAACAAACGGTGAATGCACTCATTTTGGGAGTAATTTATCCCAGTGTTATTCCACCCAAATAGAAGTTGCTGGCGTTCTGTTTCTGCAAGCAGGGGCAAATCTGATAGACGCGCGGAGGGATTCACAACGATGCCTTCTAATAAGTTCTGAAAGTGCCTCGCCATTCGCGCGATTGTAGCCGCTTCAAATAAGTCTAGGCTGTACTCAAACCAGCCTCTAATACCTGTTGCTGTGGCTTCTAATTCCAGGGTTAAATCGAAATTTGCTGTGCCGCTGTGAATCTGTTGGCAGTTCAAGCTTAAATCCGGCAATTCTAAGGCTAATTCAGAGGCATTTTGAAAGGCAAACATCACCTGAAATAAAGGCGAGTGACTTAAATCTCGATTCGGCTGCAATTCTTCTACCAACTTCTCAAATGCTACATCTTGATGCGCGTAAGCGCCTAATGCAACCTCTCGCACTCGATTCAGCAACTCTCGAAAAGTTGGATTTCCGGTTAAGTCCGATCGCAGGACTAAAGTATTGACAAAAAATCCAATTAATGATTCGGTTTCGCTGCTGTTGCGGCTGGCAATTGGTGAACCGACGAGGATATCTTCTTGCCCCGTGTAGCGGTAAAGCAGTGTTTTGAATGCTGCCAGCAATGTCATAAAGAAAGTAGTTTTTTCGCGGCGACTCAATTGCCTAATTGCCTCGGTTAACTGTTCGGGCAATTCAAATAATTCCCGACCTCCCTTGTAACTTTGAACAGGGGGACGAGAAAAGTCTGTTGGTAAATTTAGAACCGCTGCACTGCCACTTAACTGCTGCTTCCAGTAAGTAAGTTGAGTTTCTAATATTTCTCCCTGCATTTGTTGGCGCTGCCAACTTGCAAAGTCTGCATACTGAATTGGCAGCGGTGGAAGCGGGGCTAAATTTTTATTAGTAAAACCTTCATAAAAGGCAGCTAGTTCCCGTAAAAATACGCCCAAAGACCAGCCATCAAAAATGATATGGTGGGCGGATAAAAGCAGAGTATGTTCTATTTCTGATAGGCGCAGTAGTTTGGCACAGAGCAGATTTGGTTGAGTTAAATCAAAGGGTAATTGTGCTGCTTCGGCAGACAGTTTTTGCGCTGCTTTTTCGCGTTCGTCTGGGGAGCGATCGCTCAAATCAATCAGCGGCAGCGTCCAATCGCCCGCAGCAGCGACAACCTGTATCGGTTGCCCTTCCACAGCGGCAAATGCAGTTCTCAAAACCTCGTGCCGATCGATAATTTTCTCAATACTTTGCCTGAGTGCTTCTGCATTAAGTTGCCCCGTCATCCGAACCGCACCGCAGAGGTTGTAGAAGGGATTTCCCGGTTCCAATTGGTCGAAGAACCACAAGCGCTCTTGGGCAAAAGACAGGGGAAGATGGCGCGATCGAGAAACAGGTTCAATGACGGCTGCTTTGGTATTTCCTGTCAGTTGCTCTAGAATTTGCACTGCCAGTCGAGCAATGCTCCTATCCTCAAACAAATCGGCAACCGATACAGTAACGCCCAAGTCACTCTCAATTTGATTTTTTAACTCAAAAATTCTTAAAGAATCTAGCCCAAAGCTACTGAGCGGTCGATCTATAATATCTTGTGTTTTCTCGTTGGCACTGAAGTGGATTGAAGATTCCTCTTCAGTCGCCTTTAGCCGACTTTGGCTATTAGCCGGGGAATTCATTCCCCGGCGGTTTACCTGCTGCCAAAGGTAAGCCTCAAGAAGCGACTGCCGTTCTTCTAACTCGGCTGTCAGCAGAATTTCTCGCGTGAGTTGATTGTCGATTTCCACCGAATCAGCTAACTCTAAAACGCTACTGGCGACAACTTCCAAATTGTCAGCTAGAAAGTCAGCACAGGCGGCGCGACGTTGAATTTTACCGCTGGTCGTTTTGGGAATGCTTCCGGGCTTAATCAGCACTACTTCATAAACTTGCACTTCATATTCTTGAGCAATGCGGGATCGGATGGCGCTGATAATTTCCTCGGCATTATCCGGCGCTTTGCGAGATTGTAATTCTTGTACGATAACGAGCTGTTCTTCCCCTGCGACTTCCACCGAGAATGCCGCGATCGCCCCTTGCCGCAAACTGGGATGGCTGCGCTCTGCAGTTCTTTCTATATCTTGGGGGTAAAGATTGCGACCTCGGATGATAATTAAATCTTTGAGTCGCCCTGTAATAAACAGTTCTCGATCGCGTAAAAAGCCTAAATCTCCAGTTCGCAAAAATGGCCCTTCACTGGTATCTGAAAGATATGCTTGAAAGGTTTTTTCTGTTTCTTCTGGGCGATTCCAATAGCCTCGCGCAACTGTTTCGCCAGCTACCCAAATTTCTCCGACTTCCTGCGGCTGGCATTGCGTCAGAGATTCGGGATTGACGATCGCAACTAGAGTGCCAAATTCAGGGAAACCGCAGCCGACTAAAGTTCTCGCGCCCCCCTCGCCTTCGCCAACTTCTACAATGTGATTATTTTCCAGCGCCCCAGCGTCAACAGGTAAGAAAGTCGGTGTTATTCCGCTGCCAACCGTGGCAATTTTTAGCGTGGTTTCTGCCATTCCGTAAGCAGGACAAAAGGCATCGGCGTGAAAACCGCAGGGCTCAAAAGCTTTGGTAAATCTCTCTAGGGTTTCTTTGTGGATGGGTTCTGCGCCGTTATAGGCCACGCGCCAACTACTCAAGTCGAGCATTTTTTGGCCATCGCCCAAGATTTTGCTGATTTTGCTGGCACACAAGTCGTAAGCAAAATTTGGCCCGCCACTGTGGGTAGCTTTGTATCGCGAAATCGCTTCCAACCAGCACATCGGGTTCTGAATAAACGCCGCTGGCGGCATGAAGTAAGAGGGAATTCCCAGATACAAAGGTTTGAGCAATCCGTCAATTAACCCCATGTCGTGAAAGGGGGGAAGCCACGTTACGGCAACGCTTTCGGCATCGTGGTCAAAGCCTAGGTGAATGTATTCGATGTTGTACAAAACGTTGGCGTGGCTCACCATTACGCCTTTGGGGGTAGAGGTTGAGCCGGAGGTGTACTGAAGATAAGCCACTTCGTTGGGATGGATGGGTGGCTGCTGCCACTTTTTGCCGTCATCGGCAAGCGCCTCTGCTGTCAACCAGTGCAGCCCTTTGAGTTCCGGCGCTTGATCGCATAGCCGCTCTAAATTTTCCAAGTGTCGCGCCGGAGCGATCACAACTTTTGCTCCTGCGTCTTTGGCGATCGCACTAATTTTCGCTAAATTCCGTTTCAGCTTCGGCGGATAGAGGGGAACCGCGATCGCTTTGGCGTACAAGCATCCAAAAAAGGCGGCGAGATAGTCCAATCCTGGCGGGAAAAGCAGTAAGGCTCGTTCGCCAGTGACTCCCAATGTCTGAAGTCGCACGGCCTGCGATCGGGCGATCGCATCTAACTCTCGATAAGTCAAACTCGCGGTTTCAGTTTTTCCGTCTAACAGAAATGTATATTTCTGCTCTGGTTGGTGTAATGCTCTGTTTTTTAGAAGTTCTACTAAATTGGTACAACTTTCGGTGAGTTGGTTTCCCTTAATGTTTGCGTCACTCATCGATTCTTTTTACCTATAAATCTTGTTTGCAGTACGCCAACCAGTTCCGCCAAATTCTTTCCACATAGACGTTCTGTGAACAGTTTTCGGGCGTTACGAGTCTCCCATCAGCGTGTTTGAGTCTTCAATCCGGGTATGAGCGCTTGTTTTCACGTTTTGTTGTCGATCGGGCTGTTCGGCAATGGCTCCGGGGCGATTTCAGTCCGCGCCAGCTTCGATATCAGCTTCAGGGGCTTTACGGCTATCGACTTTAAGCATAGTAGGCTAGATGATATTTATTGTCAAGAGTAGTTGAGAGAATTTATTGACTCCTATCATTGCCTATATGACAATCTTTTCTAACTTTTGCCATAGCATTTTAGGTGATCCTTTGTCTAGCCCTAACAATAAACCATAATAGGCAAGTGGTGTACAACCATATCGAGGGGTCACACCCCCTATATTAAAATGCAACAAGTTTTCATTAGTTAACTCTTGACAGATGCAAGTCCTCTGTTATCTAATTAAGGCACTTTCTCATTAAGCGTCGAGCGACTACTTCCTTTAACCGAGGAAGTAGTCCACCGTGGGCGATCGTCCAGAGCGCCACCGGACTGAGGAGTTCGCCCTCACGCGCCTGCTGTATTCCCAGACAAATGCCACTAGCGACGGGAGAATCGGATCGAACTGCGCCCGACAACTGGGCCGGATCTTCCGTAGGTCAGTTTCAGGAGCCAGACAAGAGCAGCAACGCTGCCACAAATCATGTTGTGCAAGCAACGCAAACCACATATCCGAAGTTCCATTAATTGTTGATTTAAGAGTAATGAACAGATCGCAGAAATTATTAAGTAGCCTTGGGCTGGCAGGAGTCGTATCGGCGGTAGTCGCTCAGTCGGCGTGCGCTTCCAACATCGCGCAAGTGACGGCAGTTCGCCTCAACCCCACGTCAGAAGGCATTGAAATCATCCTAGACACTGAAGATGGAAGACCCCTGCAAGTCTTCACCACCACCTTTGGCGAAACTTTACAAATTGATGCCATCACCGCTCAACTGCGACTACCGGGGGGAAATGAGTTTCGTCAAGACAAACCGGCTGCGGGAATTGCTTCTGTCACCGTTACTCCTTTAGATAACAACAGCATCCGAATCAGAGTCATTGGCGAGAGGGGTCAACCAGTGGCACGGGTGATTCCTAATGCTGCGGGTCTGATTCTCAGCTTAAAACCCACCTCGGAGATGACGGCTCGCCCGCCTGCACCGGCTCCTACAACACAGCGGCCGGGGACACCCGCAGCACCCTTGCCATCGACAGGGCAGCAGGTAGAGATACCCGCAGAACCTTTGCCACCGACCGCGCAGCCACCAGGGATGCCGGGAGAACCCTTACCGCCTACCGCGCAGCCGCCAGGAACACCCGGAGAACCCTTACCGCCTACCGCGCAGCCGCCAGAAACGCCAGGAGAACCCTTACCGCCTACAGCGCAGCCGCCTGGGACACCCGGAGAACCCTTGCCACCTACAGCGCAGCCACCAGGGACGCCACAGGCGGGGAGATCCCCGATTGAAATTGTCGTTACTGCAACACGAACCTCAGAAAGAGTGTCAAACGTGCCGCGCTCTATAACGGTGATAGACTCACAAGAACTTCAGCGGGACACAGGGGCATCGAGAAATATCGGGGAAGCTCTGGCAACTCAGGTTCCCGGTTTCGCGCCCCCGACTCAAACTACTGCCACTTATGGACAAACTTTGCGGGGTCGCGATGTTTCCGTTCTGATTGACGGCGTGCCACAAACGACTAATCTTCAATCTTTTGTCAGAGATTTTAGAAACATTGATCCCAGCGCGATCGAGCGTATTGAAGTAGTGCGGGGGTCTACCGCAATCTACGGCGCTCAGGCTACAGGTGGCGTGATTAATATTATTACTCGTCGGCCAACTGAGGAAAGGCTAACTGCTGTTACTGAAGTGGGCGTCAGTAGCGCTTTAACAAACACAAGAGATGCTTTAGGCTTTAACGCTCAGCAGACGATTTCTGGCCGAAGTGGCAATTTCGATATGACCGGCACTGTCTCGCTCTCTAGAAGTGGAGCTTTTTACGATGCCAAAGGCGATCGTATTCCCTTTTTTGAACTCGGCGGAGATAGCAGCACCCTCTTCAACGTCATGGGCAAAGTCGGGGTAGATTTGGACACGCAACAGCGGCTGCAACTAACTGTCAATCACTATCGGGAAACTCAAGATCCCAATGTAATTCCCGACTTTAGTGTTGACGAACAGGAAGGACGGCAAAAAGCCCGCGCTATCCGAACCGGAGATTTGGATATCGCCGGGGAAACACCGGGAAATAGGAATACACTCCTCAACCTAAGTTACACCAACCAAAACCTTTTTGGCAGCAGCCTTCAAAGTCAAATTTACTATCGAACGCATTCCAATGTAGGTGTTCCTTCAGATTACCGCACCTCCGATTTCTTTGGGCCGTTTGTCGGTGTTACTCGTTCGCGCACCAACACCGAACAAATAGGAGGAAGGCTTGCGATCAACACTCCTTTATCGCGTGCCGAAAATCTTCGATTAACTTGGGGATCTGACTATGTTACTGAAGATAGCAGACAGCGTTTCGACCTGTACGACCCGGAGAGATTTGACGCAAGTGGCGGCCGGGTTTACCGGAAAATTTCCGAGCGTCCTTTCGTCCCTCCTTACACTTTCAACAGCCTTGGCTTTTTCGGTCAAATGGAATGGAATATTGACGATATCGTCATTTTAAGTGGTGGGATACGTCACGAACGTCTCGGGTTAAACGTCAATGATTATACCACTTTTAATGAGCGCCAGATCGAAGGAGGCGATCGCAAATTTAACGCCACCCTATTTAATACAGGGGCTGTCTATAAAATTAATGACACCTTCAACGTATTTGGCAACTTTTCTCAAGGTTTCTCAGTTCCAGATTTCGGCCGCATCCTCCGCCAACCCCCCGATAATTTTGTCGGAATTGAATCTTCGTTAGAAGTAACTCAACCGCAAAAAGTCAACAACTACGAAATTGGCATTCGAGGAGGGTGGCCATCCGTGCAAATGTCGCTTGCAGCTTTTTATAATACCTCGGATCTAGGAGTCCGTTTTGAACCAGTTGGCAACACAGGCCGCCTGGAACTACAGCGCGCCCCAGAACGCATTTATGGCTTAGAAGGGACTGTGGATTGGCAACCTGCACAAGCATGGTCGCTCGGCGGGACAGCTACTTATATTCAAGGCCAATATGAGGAGGACAACCGTTACATCGCCCTCGATAGCAGCCGAATTCCACCGCTCAAGCTAACAGCTTATGTTCAAAACGAAACTTTGCCGGGATGGAACAATCGGTTACAGTTATTATATTCTGGAAATCGCGATCAAGCCTTCAAAGACGGCTCGGATGGCGGCCCGATTAGCAGCTATCTCACACTGGATTACGTCAGCGCGGTTAAAATTGGATCGGGACTGCTACAAGTCAAAGTCGAGAATTTATTGAATAATCAATATTTTCCCGTGATTTCGCAATACTCCGCTGGATTTGAATCGGACAGCGGTAATTATGCAGGCAGAGGTTTAACTCTCAGTGTTAATTACCGCCTTAACTGGTAATTATTTATCGCCTGGGGATTTCATACTGAGGCAAAAGTAGAGATTTGTGAGGTAAGCGCTGGCCACCTAACTGGGGAGCATCTCAATGAAAGCAGCCCATCTAGAAATTGGAAGGAGCCAGGAGTCAGGAGTCAGGAGGAAAGAGTCAGAAGGAAGCAGGAAGCAGAAGTGTTTTTACAAATATGAGATGCTCCCCCTAACTGTCGCTATCAGGTGTTTTTATGAGAATGATAACAAGGGTACTCTCCCTCTAGAGACTCAAGTTGCTAGTTACAAATCTACCTCCTCTTGCTAACGCAGGGCTGTTTCATTCTCTTGTAGGGGCTGCCCCCCGTGGCTGCCCCAATCCCTGAAATACCTAGAATTTCGTTGGTGGGGAGGGGTCGGCACGGGGGCACGCCCCCTACAAATAACGGTTTCGAGGAAAATTTCGAGATGAAGTTCCGCAAACTCGCATTCAAACTGCACTTGTATTTGGGGTTGGTGGTAGGAATATTTCTAGCAGTAATTGCTTTAACGGGTAGCTTGCTGGTTTTCAGTCCCGAAATCGAGCGGTTCTTCAATCCTCAAATCCTGCAAGTTATTCCTCAAGCCGAACAGATACCGCTGGAAAATGTCCTGCAGATTGTCGAAAAAGCTTATCCCCAAAATCAAGCTCTTAGTATCTTGCTGCCACGCTCAGCGAAGGATGTTTGCCAAGTTTCAATGCTGTCAAAGAGTGAGGAAATAGTTAGCGTTTATGTCAATCCTTACAGCGGAATAATTACGGGTGCGCGGCTTTGGAAAGAAACTTTGACAGGTTTTATTTTTACGTTACACGCGGAATTAGCGGGAGGAGAATTCGGTCATCTTGTTGTCGGCATTTGCGGTTTAGTAATGCTAGGACTAACTTTCACTGGCTTGGTACTCTGGACGGGTTGGCGCAATTTGGCTCGCGGATTTTCTATTAAGTGGAAAGCTCACTGGCAGCGAACTGTATTTGATTTACATAACGTTTCGGGCATTGTATCGGTCGCTTTTCTCATACTCATCTCCGCTACAGGGACAGCGATAATTTTTTACGCGCCTGTTGAATCGACTTTGTATTGGCTAACCAATGAAAAGCCCCAGCCAGCATTGACTTCTCATCCCCACTCTAGCAGTTCGAGGCAAAACATTGACGAAATATTACACCAAGTTAATACCGTTTGGCCGGAAGCTAAAACCACTTTTATTTCTCTACCTTTGAAGCCTGAAGCAATTTTTAAAGTACGGAAAAAATTTCCCAATGAGCCGCACCCAAACGGGGTTAGCACCATTTATATCGACCAATATAGTGGCAAAATATTGCAAGCTGACAGTGTAAATTCAGCTTCTGTAGCAAATCGAATTCTCAACTCGCTTTATCCGCTACATATTGGCAGCTATGGCGGAATTTACTTGCGACTTGTACACGCGATCGCCGGATTACCAGCGATTGTACTGTTTGTTACGGGTGTAATGATGTGGCGGCAGCGGCATTTGGCGAAATTTTACCGCGAGGCGAGACAGCAATATGAAGAATTATCTCCACTTAGCCAGCAATGGCCTTGGTTTTAATGATAGCGGCCTTCGGTTTAATGCGGGTGTGATATCAAATCTGTTAGCATCGGAATTATTCCTATCTCTCCTCTCTTAATCTGCGTGAATCTGCGTCAATCTCTTCTCATCTGCGGTTCGAGAAATTATCTTTTTTTGACCGCAGATACAGGCAGATTAACACAGATTAACGCAGATAAATCCAATCGAGTCCGGTTTCACCCTCCCTCGGAAATTGTTTACTGTTGACTGGATTTGACTATTTCGAGGCAACCGGAATTGATATGATTATCCTGCCTAAAAAACCAGCTCCTCTGAATTTTAAATCCTATCAATCGCTTCTTTAATGCAAAAATTTATTCAACTCTGGCTCGGACAAACTGCTTCGATGATTGGCAGCGCTATGTCCGGGTTTGCGCTGACTATTTGGATTTGGGAGTCCACCAGTCAAGCGACGGCTTTGGCTTTGTTGATGTTTTTTACTCAATTGCCGCGCATCTTGCTTGCTCCGGTTGCTGGCATTCTCGTCGATCGCTGGAATCGAAAATTTTTGATGGGGATCGGCGATGCGGTTTCAGCTTTGTTAACGCTCGCTATCCTATTACTTTATATCAGCCAAAACCTGCAAATATGGCATATATATGTAGCGGCTGCGATTAACGGAATTTTTGACCAAATTCAGCAATTAGCTTACTCAGCAGCGATCGCCACAGTGATGCCAGAAAAGCATTACAGCCGTGCTAGCAGTTTAAGTTTTTTGGCAAATTACGGCGCGAGTATTATTGCTCCGACGCTGGCGGGGATTCTCTATTCTGCGATCGGGTTGAGCGGGATTTTTACGATCGACCTGGCAACTTTTACAATCGCGATCGCCACCCTAGTATCTGTCAAAATACCCCAGCCCGCGATCGCCTCCAATCCCCAGCCGACTCGCTTTCACCTATTGCAAGAACTCAGCTTCGGATTCCGCTACATCATCCAGCGTCCCAGCCTGCTTGCCTTGCTGGTGTCCGTTTCGCTATTCTGGTTCGCTCACGACATCGGCGCGGCCCTCTACTCACCGATGATACTGGCACGCACCGGCAACAATGCCAGAATCCTCGGTACTATCCTTTCAGCCGCCGGCGCCGGCGGCGTTTTAGGAGCATCAATCGTCAGTATTTGGGGCGGTCCCAAACGCCGAATCCGGGGCTTTCTGCTCGGCATGGCAGGCGCGGGCTTGAGTAAAATAGTCTTTGCTTTCGGTCAGGCGCTTTCCATCTGGATTCCCGCTCAATTTTGTTCGTCTTTCAATTTTCCCATCCTCGGCAGTTCCAACGAGGCAATCTGGCTGGCGAAAGTCGCACCAGAAGTACAGGGGCGTGTTTTTGCTACCAGAGCAGTTATCGTGCAATTGGCGTCAGCGATCGGTTTATTGATCGCAGGGCCGCTTGCCGATCGCGTCTTTGAACCCGCCATGCAACCAGGAGGTTTTTTAGCAGCTATTTTTGGCCCAATTATCGGGACAGGTGCCGGTGCTGGCATGGCTTTGTTATACGCTATCTCCGCGCTAGGCTTATTCCTCGTTGCAGTCGGTGGGTATGCTTGCCGACAGTTGCCCGATGCGTAAAGGGGAAACGGAAAAAGGTCTTCTTCCTTCTTCCTGACATCCGTTATATCGTTTCCGGTTGCATCGAAATCATAAAATCGAGTCAACAGTTAACACTCAACCATTCAGTTTTTCGACCCGCCCGTCAACAGTCAACAGTCAACAATCACGGACGGTGCAACCGGAATTGATATTACATCCGTTACATCCGTTACATAATCCGTTGCCGAACTTCCTTCTTCTAGAGTTTCTGGCGCGAACTCAGGTGAGCTTCAATTTCCGATCGCGATCGCCATACAGGCCGCAATTCCTTGCGAGCAAAGAGCTGCAACTGATCGCCTGCGTGGGGCGAACCAGGTTGAGTGGCATTGCCGTAACTGTTTAGCGCCATCGCTTTCACCGGATTTGAGAACTCAATCGCAGTGACAAAAGAATCTCCTGCAACCGCTTGAAAGTGATCGTCCTTCCCGGGAGCGAACCATACTGAGCGAAATACACCCAAAGCACCGTCAGCTCCATTTGCAGGCAGATTCGCCACCCCAGGCAATCGGAAGACTTCCCCCCATGCCACATCTAACGCGCCATAAGTTACCTCAACTTTGGTAGCTGCCGCTTCCAGCACCCGCACCGCCTCCGCAGGATTTGCCAACCCGTCTGGCGTCGTTAGCGGCGCATCTTCACTCCAAGGTTTAGCGAATAACCGATCGGCATCCATCGCTTGTTTCCAAAAGGCAAACAGCACCGCACCGCGACTGTCAGCATCGACTTTGCGATCCCAAGTGGCGAGAACTTCCGCAGCGCGGCGCGCTTTTTCACTGCCTTGCCGCGTGGCGGGAATTAAATCATCGAGGAGGCGATCGGCGAGTTCTACCTGAGTGGAATGTTTGTATTGGATCAATTCATCGAAAGAGATTTTGTCATCTTCTAAGAGCATTTTTGCCGATCGTTGCGATCGCAAATCCATCGGGCCGCGCGGTGCCATGTAGGCGGGATAATTATCGGGTGCGATCGCGCTGGGAAACGTCGTCGTCCAAGGCGGATCGTTAGTATTTTGCAACCAACCGCTGGGCGGATCGACAACGCGCGGCAAATCCGCATAGGGATGATTTTTGCTCCACAAAGTCTCTGACGTATTGCCTGGAATCGTGCCTGACCAGTATTTAAAATCTCCTTTTTTGCGTATAGGGACTTGACCGTTAAACAAGTGCATGATATGCCCCTCACGATCGGCATACATGACGGTAAACATGGGAATTTCCAAGCGCTTTAAAGCGGCTTCAAATTCAGAAAAATTATTTGAGCGTGCCATATCCCACCACTGCTGAAGGGCTGCTGGTTTATCGAGTCCGACAACGCGCAGGGCGATCGCTTTGCCCTGTTTTTCTGTGATAATCGGCCCGTGAACAGAACGCCGCACGACTAGAGATTCCGATCGCAAATTCCCATTCTTTTCTTTGACTTTTAAAACCTTCTCTTCCCTGTCAAAACTTCGGATTTTCCCATCGAAGCGATAGCCATCGTTAGCGAGGGGCAATTCGTAGGCATCCCAGCCATCGTGAGTGTTGACAGTATGAGTCCATCCCAAATTGTCATTAAAGGCGATCGTTAATACAGGAAATCCGACGAGAGTCGCTCCGTAAGCGTTAATTTCTGGGGCAATCAGTTGCGCTTCGTACCATAAATATAAATCCGACCAAGGAAGGTGAGGATTTGCCAATAGCATGGCATTGCCGCTTTCAGAGCGCGAAGGAGCGATCGCCCAACCATTAGAGCCTTTGGGGGTATCATTTTCAGCGATATCTTCAAGGCGCTCTGGATCGACTACAAAAGTAAAATTGATGACACGTTGCGCGTGTGCCAATACATCTACCGGTTTGAGGGGCAATGCTACCTTTAATTCTTTGGTGAGTGCCTCTGGGTGTTCTTTTGCATAGGCATTCATTCCGCCAACAAAAGCATCGATATAGTTGCGAAAAATAGGATTTTGTGATTCATACCACGCCTTGGCGCGATTAGGAATTCCCATAGTTTGCACCCAGCGATCGGATTCCAGATAATCTTCGCCCCAAAATTCGGCAGCTTGCCCGCGAGCTTGCCCGTAAAGACGCAAAATCAGATTACCATGACTTTGCATCTGCGCCCACCCAAAAGCGTAGAAAAGGCTTTTACTATTCTCTCCATAAATATGTGGAATTCCATAGGTATCCCAAAGAATTTGAGTGCCGGTTTCTGGCGAGGATTGAACCCCATTATTTAGAAGTAAAACTAAAATAAAACTCATTAATAACGAGACAATCCGTCGGCTTTGTTTTTTTTGTTGTAGAAACACTGAAAATTAATTCGCTAGGGTTAAACTGAGACATTGCAGCCTTTTCAACAAACTGCACAAACACAACGCCGAGGATTTAAATCCTTTTTATGGAGAACAAGGGAGAAAATTATACCAAATTAGATGCCCAAAAAGCTAACCTATCTGCGTCCATCTGCGGTTAAAAAAATACCACCTCTTCGAGAACTCCATAAAACCCGAAAAAATACCCTGTCTAAATCGGATGTGAAATTAAAAGCCCTCTCCTAACCTCACCAAATTGAAAAGCGCTATAAAACGCTGGTGTGGCGGCTCTAAAGTGCATTAATGTCATTGGTTAGGAGGGGGGTAAACAAGAAGGGCGAGATAGGTTATAAGGTTATTTTTTAATTTGACCTTGTTGCCAATTTCCTTCTACTTTCGTTCCATCTGCATAAATGTAGGAACCTTGCCCGTGTTTCTGACCGTTGAGGAATTCACCTTGATAGCGATCGCCATTGGCGTAAATGCAAGTACCTTTGCCGTTGAACTGACCATCGGTAAATTCGCCTTCGCAGCGATCGCCATTCTTAAAAATGTAAACTCCTTTCCCGCTCATCTTACCATTGAGAAAAGTGCCTTTATAGCTATCTCCATTGGCGAACTCACGGACACCTTCACCACTAAATTCTCCATTGTCAAACGGCCCTTGATAACGTCCCCCTTCTTTAAAAGTAAACAACCCCTGACCTTGAGTGTTGCCCTTGACAAACTCTCCTTCATAGCGGTTGCCATTCGGATATTCGCGAACCCCTTTACCGTGAAACTGCCCTTCACTAAATTGCCCCTCATAACGACCTCCTTCAGCAAAGGTATAAATTCCCTGCCCGTGAGGCACATTATTCAGCAAATCTCCTTCGTAGCGGTTCTTATTAGCATATTGACAGACGCATTTGCCGTTAACTTTTCGTTCTTTAATATCTCCTTCGCAACGAGTGCCGTTACTGAACGTAAAAGCCCCGCGACCGCTGGGAGAACCATTGGTAAAAGAGCCTTCGTAACGAATGCCGTTAGTTGAGGTAAAAGTTCCTGTACCCTCGAACTCACCGTTTTTAAAAGTGCCTTCATAGCGGTTGCCGTTAGCAAATTCGCGGACACCTTTACCGTTGAATTCCCCATCCCCAAATTCTCCTTGGTATCGACCTTCTTCTTTAAAGGTATAGATGCCTTGACCGTGAGGTTTGCCGTTGAGAAATTTGCCTTCGTAGCGATCGCCGTTGGCATATTGACAACTGCCGGGCCCGCTGAGTTTTCCCTCACTCAATTCTCCCTCGCAACGTCCGCCATCGGGTAAAGTAATTACTCCTGCCATTGCGCTGTGAGGGTTGGCAAACAACAAAGTCATTCCCAAGTTGGAACCAAGTAATAGAGCTAGTCCCACTCGCTGAAGTTTACTTAATATTGCTGACGACATTCCCAAATTCATAATTCACCAAAAATTCAATTTTTAACTTTGCTATTCCTTGGACGGTGCTATAGAATTCCCAGCCAAATTGCTAGAGTCTCAAAAAAATCCCTAGTCAGTGAGCCGGAAGGTAATGGATGCTCTTTCTCCTTGAATGCCACTCTCTGATGAGGCAAGTTTCCATTTTTCTACTGCTTTAATCGCTGCCTTATTCAAGTCGTTGTATTTGCTAGGAGTCGAGATCTTGATGTTGAATGGCTTACCGCTGGGGTCAATGTCAAACACGACTTCCACTTCGCCTTGCCGCCCTTCTTCTCTGGCTGCGCTCGGATATTCAGGTCTACCGCAGCTAATGCAAGTGTCGGGAAGCCGACCGGAAGGGCCTGAAGGACTCCTCCCTCTTCCTGGATTTGTCGGTTTCGGCACTGGCCCGGAACCGCTTCCAGAGCCTCCGCCTCCACGACCTCCGCCTCCAGAACCTCCGCCTCCAGGGCCTCCGCTTCCAGAGCCTCCGCTTCCAGAGCCTCCGCTTCCAGAGCCTCCGCCTCCAGAGCCTGGTAAGCCAGCCGTCGTCGATCTTCCCAATCGCCCCGAACCATCCCCAAATGGCTCTGAGGAAGGTAGGTCGCCATTTTCGCTGGCGCCAGATGGTGAGTTCGACCCACTTCCTCCAGGGCTTCCACCTCCAGGGCTTCCGCCTCCGGGGCCACCAGAGGCAAGGTTTCCTAAACCTCCGATCGCATTTCCAGAATTGCCACCGCCTCCTGGCCTAGTAGGTGTGACGGGTGGGCCAGCCGCGGGCGATCGTGCCAATGGCCCGGAAGAAGGATTTAATGGCTGTGAGGAAGGCTCCCCGCTACCCGCCGAAGCAGATGACGAGAGCGGGTTATTTTTTTCAGGGCTGTCGGAGGAGTTGGGATTTCCAGCATCTTTTGTAAAGTCTGGGAGACTCGCAGCACCCTTGGGGCGGGAGTCGCTAACCGGTGGTTCGCTTTTTGGAGGATCGGGCGAAGGGGTTTCGGGTTCCTGGGCGATCGGGGTTTTAGGAGTTTCTGGGGAATTTAAATCCTGTTGAGGTGCGGGGGAAGGCTCGATAGGAGTTGGTGGCGAAGTTTCCGTTAAGGGCGGCTCTTTCTTAATCTCTGGTGGTGGCGTTACGGCTACGGGTGGCTCCTCTGGAATTGGCGGTGGCGTTACGGCTACGGGTGGCTCCTCTGGAATCGGCGGGGGCGTTACCGCTACGGGTGGCTCCTCTGGAATCGGCGGGGGCGTTACCGCTACGGGTGACTCCTCTGCGGGGGTTGGCTCTGCTGGCGGTTCTGGTTTTAACGTCTCAGGTGGGGGAGATACCTTTTCTGGAATAGTCGGCTCTGGCTGGGTTTCCTCTACTTTGGGCTCATCAAGCACAACAACTTCAATGGGTTCCTCTGCAAATTCAGCAGGTTTGACCAAGTTGAGGCTCAACGGCAGCGCGACACCGTGTAGGAAGCTTGAGGCTAACAGACTGATCGCCAGAACTTTTTTGAGAGCTTCTTCTTGTTGTTGTCTTTGCGTCGCCGAAATATTTGAAAAACTCATGCCTTATGACTCTCCTTGATGGATGGGTTGGCAACGTCCTCGCTGGCTCCCCGACATAACCCGAAACAAGCTACCAACTGCGGGTTGAGCTTGCTATCACTGATGAACCTACCCATCCTATAAGAAGACTGTCACCCTGTTCAAGACTCTTGCAATTAATTTTCATTATTTAATTTTGAGATAGCGACTAGACGCTACCAATCAGCATTTCCTTTGGGGGCGTCTACCTTGCTCTTATGGGCGCTGTCAATATTCTGATTCTGCTAGGGGAAGCTTCACAAATGCCTTAAATACAATACTCTAGCCCGTAATCTACGAACAAATTTCCACATTCTCAAGATTTTCATATATTTTTTAAATAAGTAAAATTGATTTCGTTTTTTTTATCGATAGGTTATTTTTATGTATAGACGTGGGTCATGACTTGACAAACCCTGAATTTTGTGGAAACCTAGTTGAGAATCTTTTAAATTATTGAAGATTATTGTCAAGTCCTAACGCAAATATTTAGCAAAGAAGCACTGGCAGAATAATCTGTCGCGATCTCCGTCGTGATCACATTAGGAGCATTTTGGGTACAGACGAAGATAGTCACATACAGGTAGTGCGTTTCTGTGATCGCGATCGCGCTTGAGTGAAACAATTCGCAGCCTGAATCACTTGTGCCGACTTGACGCAGAAACTCTACCAGCCTTCTCACGGGCTAATTGCACCATTAGGCAGCTTGCGATCACTCAACACAGCTAACGAGAATACAAACTAATGGATAATTTCATTTACATTTTTCGCGCTGGGGGCATTGTTTCTTGGCCGCTGCTTGCCTCGTCAATCGCAGCAGTCGCACTGATTTTAGAGCGTCTTGTCTTTTGGTTTAAAGTGAATCGGCGACAGCGGCGGGTCGTCCGGGAAGTGCTAAAACTTTACACTCAAAACCCGGATTCCGCCATCAAAAAGTTACAAGTAAACGCTGATTTGCCCTTAGCCCGAATTTTTTTGGAAGCATTAGAATTAGACTCGCCCAACATCGAAGAATTTTGTTTGGTCTTAGAGAGTGCAGCTCAGGCAGAAATCCCCGTTTTGAAGCGATTCAATACAATATTTGACACCATTATCACCCTCTCCCCGCTATTTGGGTTGCTCGGAACAGTTTTGGGCTTAATTACCACCTTTGACTCCCTCAAACTGGGAGATGCTGCAGGCACCAATGCCGCGGGCGTTACCGGGGGGATTAGCGAAGCCCTCGTTTCTACGGCAATGGGGTTAGTGGTGGCAATCTTTACACTCTTATTTGCCAATATGTTTCGCGGGTTTTACTTACAGCAGATTGCTTTTATTCAGGAAGCCGGAGGCCAGCTAGAGCTATTGTACCGTCACCACTACGAAAAACTACCAAGAGAATCTAATTATGCGCCTACCCGATGAACCTGAGAGTATTGCCCAGATTAACATCGTGCCACTGATTGATGTAACCTTCGCCATATTGACGTTTTTCATTGTTTCCTCTTTGTCTTTATCCAAATCCGAAGGTCTGCCCGTAAATTTACCGAAAGCAGCAACCTCTCAAGTTCAGGACTCGCCTTCTAAAATTACCGTCACCATTGATCCTAATGGAAAATTAATGGTTGATAAAAAATCAGTCAACTTAGACCAGATTGAGAGTACGGTGCGGCAGACGATGGGGTCAAATCAGAACTCATTAATTGTGCTGAATGCGGATAAAAGCGTCAATCACGGAAATGTGGTGGAAGTTATGGATCGATTACGCCGAATTAAGGGAGCTAAGTTAGGGATTGCTACCGCAAGGTAGAGAGCTTCTATAATTACTAATTTTTAATTTCCTCACACCATTAAACAGGAATTACCCAGTGAAAATGTCCTAAAAAAGCCTGTAAGCCTGATTAAAAGGTAGTCCTGAATAGTCGGTATGATTCAGGACTTTATATCACATCCGTTAGCCTCGGAATAGTAAATTCGAGTTCACTGTTGACTGTTGACAGTGAACCGTCAACAGTCAACCGTCAACATCATAAGCAGTGTAACCGGAAATGATATAGCAACCGCCAAGGCGGTTAGGGTGTAAACTGGAAGTAGTCTCTGATGCTGCCCCGATCGCACGACCCATGCCAAAACCCTACAGTTACGACTTACGTCAGAAAGTCATTCAAGCTATCAAACTAGATGGTTTAAAGATTACTGAAGCGAGTATACTGTTTAATATCAGTTGCAACACAATCGGCTTATGGTTGAAGCGACAAACCGAAACAGGAGACTTTTTAGCATTACCTAATAAGCCCAACGGTAACGGTCATAAAATTAGTGATTGGGAGAAATTTCGTGAGGCAAGCCAAGACTCATGGGGATAAAACTCAAGTTGAAATGCCCTCACTTTGGGATGGAGAAATTAGCTCACGCACAATCTCGCGGGGTTTGAGAAAAATTGGTTTTACTCGAAAAAAAAACCTACGGCTACCGGGAGCGGGATGAAGTCAAGCGGCAGGCTTTTGTAACCGAATTGTCCACCATTCCCTCGGCTCAGATTGTCTATGTTGATGAATCTGGCATGGATAATAGAGACCAGTATGATTATGGTTGGAACGAACAGGGGCAACGGTTTCATGCACTGAAATCGGGCCGACGTGAGGGTAGGGTAAATATGATTGCTGCTCTATGTAACCAAAAATTGCTCGCCCCTTTTACCGTCGTTGGAGCGTGTAATCGAACAGTTTTTGAAATTTGACCTTAAACAAGTTTACTGCCAACACTTGTGACAGGACAGGTGGTGGTGATGGACAATGCCACGTTTCATAAAGGTGGTCGAATTGAGGAATTGATTCAAAGTGTAGGGTGTAGATTGTTGTATTTACCGCCGTACTCCCCTGATTTGAACAGGATTGAACAATGCTGGTCTTGGCTCAAAAGTCGCATCCGCAAACAATTAAAGCGGTTTGACTGTTTACGTGATGCGATCGAAGATGTCCTACGCCTTGCATCCTCACCGCCTTGGCGGTTGCTATATTATTTGATAAAGCCGTTAAAAATTAAAGTCCTTAGTTAAAAATTAAAGTCCTTACTGCCAACAAACAGCAAGGACTTTAATTATTTATTCCTGAGTTTTACGGACAAACATCCTTACTACACACGTTAAATACTTGCCATCACTTCACGCGCTGCAGCCAAAGTTCGATCGATATCTTCGTCAGTATGAGCCAAAGAAGTAAATCCCGCCTCAAACTGCGAAGGAGCAAGATAAATTCCGTGCTCCAACATTCCCCGGTGAAAGCGGCTGAACTTCGTCAAATCCGACTTCTTCGCATCCTCGTAATTGTGAACCGGGCCAGCCGCAAAAAACAAGCCAAACATCCCGCTAATTTGCCCGCCCCAAACCGCGTGTCCAGCTTCCTTAGCAATTTTTAGCAATCCATCAGACAGTTTTTTGGTAATCTTATCCAACTGTTCGTAAGTGCCGGGTTTTTGCAGCAATTCCAAAGTCTTAATCCCAGCAGTCATCGCCAAAGGATTTCCCGAAAGCGTACCCGCTTGATACATCGGGCCAGCAGGAGCCACCATCCCCATAATATCCCGCCTTCCCCCGTAAGCTCCCACCGGCAAACCGCCACCGATAACTTTACCCAAAGTAGTCAAATCCGGGGTGACACCGAATCTTTCCTGAGCTCCGCCGTAGGCGATGCGGAAACCTGTCATTACTTCATCAAAAACTAACAAAGCGCCGTTATCCTTAGTAATTTCCCGCAAACCTTCGAGAAAACCTGCATCCGGGGTAATAAAACCGGCATTCCCCACCACTGGTTCGAGAATTACGCCTGCTATCTCGCCGGGATTTTCGGCAAATAAAGCTTTGACTGCTTCTAAATCATTGTAGGGAGCGTTGAGGGTATTGGCAGTAGTGGCTTTCGGGACGCCCGGAGAGTCCGGAAGGCCCAGAGTTGCCACGCCGGAACCTGCTTTTACTAAGAACATATCGGCGTGCCCGTGATAGCAGCCTTCAAATTTAATCAGTTTATCGCGTCCGGTGAAAGCTCGCATCAGCCGCAAAACGGCCATACAGGCTTCGGTGCCGGAGTTGACAAATCGCACCATTTCAATGCTGGGAACGGCATCAATGACCATTTCGGCCAGTACGTTTTCCAACAGCGATGGTGCGCCGAAACTCGTACCTTTTTCTAGAGATTCGTGCAGGGCTTTGATGACTTCCGGGTGGGCGTGGCCACAGATGGCTGGGCCCCAAGTGCCTACATAGTCAATGTATTGGTTTTCGTCAACATCCCAAATGTAAGCTCCTTTTACCCTGTCAAAGACGATGGGCTGTCCGCCTACGGATTTGAAGGCGCGGACGGGGGAACTGACGCCACCGGGCATCAACTTCTGGGCTGCAGCGAAAATTTCTTCTGATTTGGTCGTTTTCAAGGTTGTGGAAACCAATGTTTTCTCCTTAGTGAACGTCTGTTGTTGGTAGAATAATTTTATAACCAGTTCAACATAAAGGTTAGGTAGATTCAAGGAAACTATTCTAGTAGATTTTAGGGTACAAACCAATGAGTAGCAATACTAGCTTGGGCTTTTCAGGCTTTGTAGCACCCACATCGTGAAGCGAAGCTATCCCGTAGGGAATCGCCCTAAAGTGTAATTTTTTGTAAAAGAGTTCTTGACAATTTACCCATCCCTTGCTCAATCTTCTCTCTTCCTCTGCTTCCTCTGCGTTCTCTGCGGTTAATAAAAAAACAATCTCCGACAGGAAAGCGTTAATCTATATTATCAAGTTGAAATAAAATTATGTCTACTACTGATTTATCGAGTTTGAGCCGATCGATCCCAATTGAAAAGATTCGTTACGACGATCGCGGTTTAGTGCCTGCGATCGTCCAAGATTATTTGGACGGTACGGTGTTAATGATGGCTTGGATGAACCGGGAGTCGCTGCAAAAAACGCTCTCTACCGGGCAAACTTGGTTCTGGAGTCGATCGCGCGCCGAATTTTGGAACAAAGGGGCGACTTCGGGACACGTTCAAAATGTCAAAGGGCTGCGTTACGACTGCGATAGCGATGCTTTGCTAATCACTGTCGAACAAGTCGGAGATATTGCTTGTCACACGGGAGAAAGAAGTTGTTTTCACCAAGTTGATGGGGAAATTTCACCGCCGCCAGGGGATATGTTATCTCAATTATTTGCGGTAATTTGCGATCGTCGCGACTATCCTAACGAAAGTTCTTATACTTGCAAGTTGTTCGAGGGCGGCGACAACAAAATTCTCAAGAAAATTGGCGAAGAGTCGGCGGAAGTTGTGATGGCTTGCAAAGATGACGACAAAGAGGGGATTGCTGGGGAAGTTGCGGATTTATTTTATCACGCTTTGGTTGCTTTGGCTCACCATCAAGTTGATTTAAGAGAAGTTTACCGCAAATTGGGCGATCGACGAAAGTAAATTAGTTAGTTGACTGTTGACTGTTGACTGTTAATGCTAATAACTACAGTCTTGGACGCACGGGGAGTCAAAAACCCGGTTTCTCTGAAAAATCATGGTATCGAACCGAGAGATATTGACGCAGAAACCGGTTTTTTTTGTCTTAGTCCTAAACAAACAAATGAATATAGTAGTTCTCAATCTTCGTGAGGTATGCTCTATGCCCTATGCCCTATGCCCTATGCCCTATGCCCGCTTATCAAGCGTGTACGTCATGTTACTGAGAAAGGCTATATTAGATTCTACTTTTCAACATTCGATCGAGCTTTTGCAAAATAAAAATAGCCGCGGCCACACTCAAAGCCAAACCCAACCAAAAATTATCCGCCGCCCATTTACCTCCATCCAAAGCCAAACCACCTAGCGGCGGCCCGATTAAATAGCCGATTGCCCAACACTGAGAACTAACCGCCAAATACACGCCGCGCAAAGACTCCGGCGCTAAATCCACCACCAAAGCAGAAGCAAAAGGCGTATAAGTAACAGTCGCCAGCGACAAAAAGCTCAAGCCTAAAACAGCTAAAAATAGATTGCCAGTGGCAGCCATTCCCGTCAAGCCGATCGCGATAAATCCCATTCCCCATAGCAGCGCAGAAATCATCAAAGCTTTCGAGTGGGAAAATGGTCTCAAAGCTTTAACAACCGGCAGTTGCAAAGCCACAGTTAAAAACGTGCTAAAAGCAAACAAAACGGTAATTGTACCTGTTGAAAAGCCTTTTCCCGATGTCCCCACCGCCACAAACTTGCTAAAGTACAGCGGCATTGTGGTTTGGATTTGGGAAATATATAATGTGAACAGAGTATTTACTAAAGCATAAACTAGAAGACTTCGATCGCTCAGCGCCACCATCCAGCCATTTTCCCGATTTTTTTTGCCTTTATCCGCTGGATTAGCTGGTTTGTAGGTTTCAGCGATCGCGATCGCCACCACCGCAAACAGCACTAAAAACGAGATACCATCAATAATAAAGAGCGATCGATAATTCCCCGTTACAGCAATCAACAAACCGCCCAAAATAATCCCAACTTGCAAACCCAAATTATCAGCAAGCCGCGTCAAAGCAAAAGCCTCCTGTCGCTGTTCGCCCTCAGTTAAATCCGCCACCATCGTCTCGGTTGGAGGCCAATACAAACCCACACCAAAACCCATCAGTAAATTGCCCGCAATTAAGCCAAAGAAATCATTAGTCGCCGCCAGTACAAAAGAAGCGGCAGCCGAAATAATTGCCGCCAGTAGTAAAGTTCGGCGCCTTCCCCAAAATTTAGAATCGCAAAAAGAACCGCCCAAAATTCTGCCGAATATTCCCGAAACTGAACCGCTACCCAAACCAATCCCAACAGCAGTAGCAGATAAACCGACGCGATCGACAAAAAATATCGGCGCGTAAAATAAAGTAAAACCGGTGCCGCTTTGGGAGAGGAATCTGCCGGCGGCAAGAATCCAGACTTGAGGGGGGAGACGGGGCAACCAAGAGGATAATTGAAATTTAGGCATATACAGTTAAATTAGGAGTTATTTCTGGACGCAGAAACCTGGTTTTTTATAAAAAATACGTTACGGTGTTTAAAGAGTTAAAAACCGATGTCTTTGGTCGCAGTGCATAAGTCCTGTGAGTAATTATTAATTTATTCCGTACTTTTTCCGAATTAGTATTAGTTAACCGAGGTGAGGACAAACATAAGTGAGCTTAACAATTCTTCAGCGTCTGTTACAGAAAAGTTACCATTAATTTAAAAATACTTAACACGATTTTAGAAAAAAGTTAGTTAAACTCTAGAAAAGGCAGAAGAAAATTTTAGAGGGAATTATATGACAGCTATTACAACATCAAGAGTGGAATCAATCAAACCGCGCTGGCAAGCAATTGTCATGGTTGCCCTAATTTTCTGGCTCAGCGTTAGCCTGATTTTGGATCTAGTAATTATGCCCAGTCTCTACGTATCTGGCATGACGACATCACCGGAGTTTGCAACAGCCGGCAATTTAATGTTCTGGGGATTCAACCGCGTTGAGTTAATCTGTTCGGGCGTGGTGGCAACGGGTTTGATGGTTTTGAGCAATTTAGTTGGTGACTTCGGCAAGCGCAGCCGCACAGCAATCTTATTATCATTGGTACTTCTGACGATCGCCCTGATTGACACCTACGCCCTGACACCTCAAATGAGCGCCTTGGGAATGCAGCTAAATCTGTTCGATTCTGCAGCAGAAGTGCCCGCCGGGATGAATCTACTGCACCAAGGCTATTTTGCATTGGAAGCGCTGAAGTTAGCTGTCGCCGGTACGCTGCTAGGCTGGTGCTACCAAAACCAAGTTTAATCGACACAATACTCAGAGGTTGAGTGCAGAAAAAAACTCAACCAGCAGCGGGGGGCGTGAATTCACGCCCCCCGCTAATTTTTTAAATTTTAGCGATCGAAAACGAGCCTTGAATTGCAGCCCTTCTGTATTCATCGGCGTTAATCTGTGTTTATCTACCCTCATCTGCGGTTAAAAAAATAGAATGTATTAACCGCAGATGACAATGGATTGAGGCAGATTCACGCAGATATCAAGAAGAGAGATAGGAATAATTTCGATGCTAACAAATTTGAGATAACTATATTTGCAAGTTTTTTGACCGCCCAAAAACGGATACTTGCGAACGATTACTGTTGTGGAGAGAGCAAAATTTTAGACTCTTGTTCAAACTCCCAGATTCATCTGTGGAGTAAATCTAAAATCTAAAATCGACCGACGGCAGCCCTACTCGGATGCTTCCGGTAAATCTGCTTTTGGCCACAGCAAGCGCAAGCCCATCACCGCAAATCCGATCGCCGCGAGTCCCTTTACCAGTCGTTCCGGCAACACCTCAGCCGTGCTGAAGCCAATGCCCACACCGATTAAACTTGCCAGCAGCAGCGCCGACGCCGTACCGAAAAATACAGCCCGCGGCGAGTTACAACTACTACCCAGGGCGATCGCAGCTAATTGACTTTTGTCTCCCAATTCTGACAAAAACACTGTAATAAAACTGATTCCCAAAAGTTGCCAGTCCATGTTTTTTTAGTTCTTAGTTAGCTATTGTAGAAATCTACGACTTACCGACAGGCAGACAATTAACCCAGCACTTCCCACAGCAAAACCGCCGAAATTGCCAGCAAAATCACTCCGGCTGCTCTCTCCAAAGTTCTCGGAGCAATCCGACTAGCCAGCCACCTTCCCAGCAACACCCCCAGCAAACTGGTGGCTATCAAAGCCGAACCCGCACCCGCAAAAACGATCCAAGGATTTCGAGATTCAGCCGTCATCAACAAAACTGCGAGCTGAGTTTTGTCTCCAATTTCAGCTAAAAAAATAGTTGCAAAAGTCGAAGCAAAAATTGCCCAGTGCTTCGACTTCAGTTTCTTTTGTTCCTGACAAATATCGGGATTTACAGTCACTGAGAGTTCAGCGGGCTCCGGGGTTAAAGCAGCACAAATATCAGTAACCTCTTTTATTTGTAGTTGTACCTGTTGTGGCAAATCATAATTGAGGTTTACTGAGTCAGAAGCAGACAAGCTTGGCGGAACAGAATCAAGTTTCACAGGCAATGAGTGCTAAAAGCTATTTATTTTTGACTTGTACTTTTGATTCTAACTCTCTCTGTGCCTGCTTTTACCAAACCAGGGTCATCTTTTTCCCCCAATATTTCAGCAACTGATTCCTGGAACCACTCACCGCACCCACAAAGGGATACAAGCCCCCAGATTTATCTGTCGAGTCAATCTAAAATCTAAAATCTAAAATCTAAAATTGACTGGCTGACTGGTTCATGTGCCGTAAGTTCGATCGCCCGCATCTCCCAAACCAGGTACAATAAAGCCCTGTTCGTTGACTATTTCGTCGATCGTTGCCGTGTAAATCATCAAACTCGGGTACTCTGCACTCAGCCTCTTCAAAGCCGGAGGAGCAGCCACCACAGAGATAATCCGAATCAAGCTCGGGTCAATTCCCCGTGCAGTCAATTCCTGCATAGTCGCTATAATCGTCCCGCCAGTCGCCAGCATCGGCTCGCTAATTATCACCCGCGTTTCCGGGTTAAACTGCGCCGGCAATTTGTTCAAATAACAAGTCGGTTCCAGGGTCTCCTCATTTCTTGCCATGCCGAGGTGGTAAACCGAAGCCAGCGGTACAACCGTCTGAATTCCTTCGAGCAGTGACAAACCCGCCCGCAAAATCGGTACCACAACTAACGGAGCTTCTGGGTTGATAAAAGTCGCCGGACATTCGCCCAAAGGAGTCTGCACCGTTGTTTCCACTGTAGGCAGCCATTCTCGAATCGCCTCGTAAGCCAGCCACCGTCCCAATTCTGTCATCGCAGAACGAAAAAGTACCGAGGGGGTGGCGGCGTCGCGGGCAACAGCCAGCCAGTGTTTAATTAATGGATGCGGAGGAACGTAAACGCGCAGTTGCAGGGACATTAGGAAATTGGGGAGATTGCTAGGTTTGAGGGATTTTATGCGGTGCGATCGATCTTCTTTGAGGGCTTCCCCAACGGGCGATCGATCGCTCTGTGCAACTTATCACATCCTTGATGGCGCATACAAGCCAGAGATTGAGTTAGAACCCATTCGCCGATCGACCTCCATCAGCTTATTGAAATATTTTTCCAATAGTATTGACATTAATTAGCAACAAGGCTATAGTAATTTTTAGTGTTCTCCTCTCAAAGGATCGGCAGACGGGGGCAGTCGGCAATGGTAGACTGTTCCCGCATTTTTTTGGGAAGCAGGGGCATCGGGCATCGGGTATCGGGCATCGGGCATTGGATATTGGGCATTGGGCATTGCCGAACTTCGGTCTTCCTGACATCCGTTACATCTGCTACAAATCTCTTGCCGAACTTCTTGCTTCGGGAGCGATCGACTGTAAAATCATAGAAATATTAAGATTTTTAACCTAATGTCAGCTCCTACCCAATCCCAGTTATTTTCTCCCAACTCCCGCCCTACACAGCAAGAGTTTGATGTGATTGTCATCGGTTCCGGCATTGGTGGACTCGTGACAGCCACCCAGCTAGCGGCTAAAAAAGCCAAAGTTTTAGTGCTCGAAAGCTATACAATTCCGGGGGGTAGCGCTGGATATTTCGATCGAGAAGGCTACAGATTCGATGTCGGCGCCTCCATGATTTTTGGTTTCGGACAGCGTGGCACCACCAACCTCCTAACCCGCGCCCTGAAAGCAGTTAACGTCACCCTAGAAACTATTCCCGACCCCGTACAGCTTCACTATCACTTACCCGACGGCTTGGAACTTGAAGTTCCCCAGCCTTATGACAAATACTTGCAAGAATTAACAGACAGGTTCCCTCACGAACGCGAAGGAATCCAAAAATTTTACGGCGAATGCTGGAACGTCTTTAACTGCCTCAACGGCATGGAATTGCTATCCCTAGAAGAACCCGGATATCTCGTCCGAGTCTTTTTTCAGAATCCTTTAGCCTGTTTGGGATTAGTAAAATATCTGCCTCAAAATACTGGCGACATTGCGCGGCGCTACATAAAAGACCCTACTTTGCTGAAATTTATCGACATGGAATGCTACTACTGGTCTGTAGTACCTGCCGACTTGACGCCGATGATTAATGCCGGAATGGTATTTTCCGACAGACATTATGGTGGCATAAATTATCCCAAAGGCGGAGTCGGTCAAATCGCCCAAAAATTAGTAGAAGGATTAGAAAAATGTGGCGGGCAAATTCAATACAAAGCTAAAGCGAAAAAAATTATCACAGAAAACGGCCGCGCTGTCGGAGTCGAGCTAGCAACTGGCGAAGTTTACCGGGCAAAGCGCATAGTTTCTAACGCCACGCGGTGGGATACTTTTGAGAAATTGCTGCCGACCGAAGAGATGCCCGCTAGCGAGAAGAAATGGCAGCAGCGCTATCAAAAAGCCCCCAGTTTCTTGAGTTTGCATTTGGGAGTGGAAGCAAGCGTAATCCCTGCTGGTAGAGCCTGCCACCACAT
Source organism: Microcoleus sp. Pol8_D6 (assembly GCF_036700965.1). Classification (NCBI taxonomy): domain Bacteria; kingdom Bacillati; phylum Cyanobacteriota; class Cyanophyceae; order Oscillatoriales; family Microcoleaceae; genus Microcoleus; species Microcoleus sp. Pol8_D6. The sequence goes on from NZ_JAUBPW010000013.1 coordinate 59,798, forward strand.
TTTGTTAGAAGAGTGGGACAAAATGGAAGCGCCGGAGGGAACAGTTTTAGTGTCAATTCCGACCGTACTAGACCCGGATTTAGCTCCCGCAGGATATCACATCGTTCACGCTTTTACTTCGAGTTGGATGGAAGAGTGGGAAGGACTTTCGCAGCAGGAATATGAGGATAAAAAAGAAGAGGCTGCAGGGAGAATTATTGAAAGATTAGAAAAGATTTTTCCCGGTTTAGACGCCGGTTTGGATTATATGGAAGTTGGGACAGCGCGTTCTCACCGCCGCTTTTTGGGGCGCGAAGATGGAACTTACGGGCCGATTCCGCGACAGAAGCTAATGGGTTTGCTGGGAATGCCGTTTAATCGAACTTCTATGCCTGGTTTGTATTGTGTGGGCGACAGTACGTTTCCCGGACAGGGTTTAAATGCGGTGGCGTTTTCTGGGTTTGCTTGCGCGCACCGAATAGCGGTTGATTTGGGTTTTTAGTGGTAATGGTAGGGTGCGTCAGATTGTTCGCTTGAAATACGACATAAAATGTGAGGCTCCGGGGCAGCCTACAAAAAGACTAAAAACCCGGTTTCAGGGGAGAAACCGGGTTTTTAACCTCAAAATTAGTGTTTTCCATTCTTTTAATGAGTTTACTGGTCGTAGCTGCCGCCGACGCCGATTTGGGTATTGTAGATTTTCGCATCTGTGATGGTCATATCTTCCATTGAGGCGCCGGATACGTCAGCGGTGTTAATGATTGCTGCGGTCAGATCTGCCCGATCGAGGTCTGCGTCATTTAAACTGGCATTAGTCAGGAAAACTGCGGTCAAGTTAGCACCCGTCAAGTTAGCACCCGTCAAGTCAGCACCTTCGAGGTTGGCCTGAGATAGGTTTGCTCCTTGCAAATTTGCTTCTCTCAAATCAGCACCAATTAAATGAGCTCCCTTTAAATCTGCTCCAGACAAGTCGCACTTAAAACATTGCCCGGTTGACAATAACTGTTCGACGTGAACGGGATTTTCAGCCCGAGCCGGTCCTGCCAACACTAGGGGAGCAATTAAAAAAGTAGCGGCTAATAGATTGCGTTTCATAATCTCTTTTCCTCACAGACTCTGTATTCAAGTTCTTGTCTTGATATCTACAATCGTACCATGGTTGTTTTCGCAAGTTGCGATCTAATTCACACATTGGCTGTGATATCGATTGCCCTCAACAACGCATACATGGTCTCGACCAGCTTGCAAAACTTTATTTCGCAAAACTTAACACTGCCGAACTTAATACAGTGCCTTTTTGTAGTAACCTTTTCTAGGTTAGCTAATACAGCAAACAGATGCGTCTTTCTGAAGAGGGAGATGATTCGCAATGCTATGGATGATTTTAGCCGATAATCTTATCGCAAAAAGTTCACAACAAATACATTATTTTTAATAAATGTGTCACGGGATAGAAAATTTAACTTAAAATAAAGATAAGCTTCTAACTTTATAGGTAGAAGAAAAGCAGTCACTGGCCCGATCCCCAGCCCGAGCTCTGCTGCATTTTTAACAATAAATTTTAATTAGGTCTCACCAGCGCCGTAAAAATCCACCTAGTGCTTGGAAATCAGCACTTTTTTGGAATGTCGCAGAGTCCACGCGATCGCAAAACTCAATTAAATATGCTCAAAAACGATTCATCCAAGTATCTGCCAACCTTAGCTCAAGTAATAGACCGCTACCCCTTGACAGTGGCGCCCGATACCCCACTAGCAGAAGTAATTACCCTGATGGGCCAACGGCGCCCAAGTTGCTCTCTAAACGCAGTCATTCCACCAACCGATATCTATCAGCCACTAACAGAAATCGTAAATCCGCCCACCTCAAGTGCATTCAGAGACGCGACAGGTATCTGCGTCTTTGTCGTGGAAAAATCACTCTTAAAATTATCCTCGCACTGTGATCCACATTCTCAATTGCAAGGAATCTTCACAGAAAGGGATCTTGTCGATTTGATTGCCTCGGGCAAAAACTTAAAAGGTGTCACCATTGCACAAGTGATGAGGCAGCCGACAGCAACTCTGACAAAATCCGAGACTCAAGACATTTTCAGCGCCCTAATTCTGCTGGGGCAACGAAGAATTAAGCATTTGCCAATATTGGATAGTGAAGGTCAACTATTAGGAGTAATTACGCCGGAAAGCATTCGCCAAGCCATGCTTAAACCGGCAAATATCTTAAAAATGCGGCGCGTGAAAGAAGTAATGACCGCACAAGTCATTCAAGCGCCTCGCTCCGCGTCAGTTAGGAGTTTAGCCGAGTTGATGGCGCAGCACCGCGTTAGCTGCGTAGTAATTACGGAATCAACAGAATTATCGAGGGATTTACCGTTCCCAATTCCAGTAGGTATAGTCACAGAACGGGATATTATCGAATTTCAAGCTTTAGATATAGATTTGTCGCAAACGATCGCCCAAACTGTGATGAGTACCCCCTTATTTAGCCTCAAGCAAGAAGACTCGCTGTGGGTAGCTCATCAGGAAATGCACCAGCGTTTAGTCCGTAGGTTGGTAGTAACGGGGGAACAGGGAGAACTCCTGGGAATAGTTACTCAAACCAACATACTGCGCGTACTTGACCCGATGGAAATGTCCGGGGCGATCGATGTTCTGCACGATTCAGTGACAGAAAGAACTAGGGAATTGCAACAAGCGATCGCCTCCCTCAGCTTGACTAACGCCAGACTAGAAAGCGAAATTGCTATCCGCGTTAGGGCCGAGGCCAGACTCCACCTTTTAGAATCTGCTGTAGTGAACGCTAACGACGCAATCGTGATTATGGATGCCGGAGACAGCGATATCTCCGACCCCACCATCATCTATGCCAACGAAGCTTTTACCCAAATGACGGGCTACCTACCCGAAGAAATCATCGGACAAACCCCCAGTTGCTTGCGCGGCCCAGAAAGCGACCCCACCCAAGTCGCTAAAATTCGCCGTGCTTTCTCTCGCCGAGAACCCCTACGCCTGGAATTGATTAACTACCGCAAAGACGGTTCAACTTATTGGGTGGAACTCAACAGTGTACCCATTGCCGATACCTCCGGGAACGTTACCAACTGGGTGTCGGTGCAGCGAAATATTACCGATCGCAAGCGCATGGAACAAGCATTTTTTGAAGAAAAAGAACTCGCTCAGGTAACACTACAATCGATCGGCGATGCCGTCATTACTACTGACGCCGACGGCTGCATTTCCACCCTGAATCCAGTTGCCGAAACACTCACGGGTTGGTCTACATTGGAAGCTAAAGGTTTGCCCCTCGCCAGCGTGCTGAGAATAGTTGACGAAACTACCAGGCTGCCGATCGAAAATATCGCCGAAATCGCTTTGTCCGAAGGTCGGATTGTTGACCAAGGGCGCAACAATTTGCTGATTGCCCACAACAACACCGAATTTGCGATCGACCACTGCGTCGCCCCCATCCACGCTAGCAGCGGCGAAATTGTCGGCGCCGTCGTTGTGTTCCGAGATGTCACCCAAGTGCGAACTCAAGCGCGGCAACTCACCTGGCAGGCAACTCATGACCCCCTGACGCAATTAGTCAACCGCCGGGAATTTGAGTACCAGCTAGAGCACGCCCTACACGGCGCTCAAGGTTACGGGCAAGAACACGTGATGCTTTACCTGGATCTCGATCGCTTCAAAATAGTTAACGACACCTGCGGTCATGCGGCAGGGGACGAACTACTGCGCCAAGTCAGCCAGCTATTTAAAAGCAATATCCGCAAAACCGATATTTTGGCGCGTTTGGGTGGCGATGAATTTGCCGTACTCCTGTACCATTGTCCCGTCGAACGAGGATTGAATGTTGCAGAATCGCTGCTGCGAAGCATTCAGCGATTCCGCTTTGCGTGGCAGGATAAAACTTTTTCGATCGGCGTCAGTATCGGTTTGGTAGCAATCAATCCCAAAGCAGCCTCGACATCTGCGATTTTGAGCGCGGTCGATATGGCTTGCTACGCTGCTAAAAATAAAGGTCGCAACCGGGTACAGGTTTATCAAGCCGGCGATCAAGAATTAATCAAACAGCATGGCGAAACCGAGTGGGTGGTGCAAATTCATCAAGCTTTAGAAGAGAATCGCTTTTGCTTGTACTCTCAGCCGATCGTACCTTTGCTCAACTCTCCAACCACCGGAACCCACTGCGAAATCCTCCTGCGCCTCCAGTTGGAAACTGGTGAGTTGGTGTCGCCGATGGCGTTTATTCCGGCAGCCGAACGCTACAACTTGATGCACGCGATCGACCGCTGGGTAATTAGCACTTTATTTAGCCATTTATCTAAAATTTTCACGGCCAATTTATTAGTCCAAAACCCTGGGGTAGGCAGCGATAAAATAGTTACCTTCCCTGCTTGCTCTCTTTCTGAGCTGCAATCGTCATTTGGCAAATATCCCAACCTTTATTCCATCAACCTTTCTGGGGACAGCCTCAACGAAGAAAAGTTTATCGAGTTTATTCAGGAGCAGTTTTCTATCCATCAAATACCGCCGCAAATAATTTGTTTTGAAATTACCGAAACCGTTGCCATTGGTAATCTCAGTAAGGCAGCCAGCTTGATTTGGCAACTCAAAGAACTAGGCTGCCAGTTTGCCTTGGACGACTTCGGCAGCGGGATGTCTTCCTTTGCTTACCTAAAAAGCTTGCCGGTTGATTATCTCAAAATAGACGGCAATTTTATTAAGCATATTGTAGACAATCCTATTGATGTCGCAATGGTGGAAGCTATTACCAAAATCGCTCACGTCATGGGAATTAAAACTATTGCCGAGTATGTTGAAAATCAAACAATTATGGATAAACTCAATGAACTTGGGGTAGATTACGCTCAAGGTTATCATTTGGGCAAGCCTCAACCTTGTAACTTCACATCTCCTATTTTCGAGGAAGTTTTGGGGGAGTTTCCTGTTAATTCTTTGGCTTTTGAGGCTAAGCTGGCTTGTTGAATAAGGAAGTTCGGCAACGAGCAAGCAAAGGGATTTAACCGATTTAAGGGAGGGATGTTGAGGGAACAAGGAAAAGGGAGATGTTAAGTGGTGATCTCAATTCCCCATTCCCCCTTTTTTCATTACCCATTACCTTCTAAAATTGTTTCCGCTGCTTCAATGTACTGACTGTCTAACAGGAAAGCACCTTTTTCAAAGCGAATTCCCCAATAATTGCCGGGACGCCGATCGATCACAACGCCTTCAGCGCCGATCGCAATTAAATTCGCTGGCCGCAGCATCGGCATCGGTTCGGCAGTTTTAACATAAGGCGGCATCGCCACAACTCGGACTTTTTGACCGACTGTAAATTCTTTTTCCATGAATTTTATTTCCTAAAAAAACACAGCGATAAAGGAATTTTGACAAGAAATGTTTTTGTTTAATTGATTGATTGATTAGGGATGGATAATAAAATGGGTGATTCTGAAGCATTATCAAGGGAATTACCGCAAAATTAGTGATATTTTAGGCTGCCATCTTCGTTATATTCAAGTTCATGATATTTTCCCCCTAACCCTAAGTCATGAAGACATCGCTGGTAGTTTTTGGCTCCCATATCGAAAGGGTTAGTCCTGTTCAATCTGGCCCATTCAGCTATCGTTAGCTGGTTAGTTACCCCTGAAGCATCGGCTACGGTTTTGACAATCCAATCAAACATTTTTTTTCCTCTAAGCTGTATCTCACTCTACCTCTCTATATTAGCTATATATTCACCTATGGCAATCAAACATTTTTTTCCTCTAAGCTGTATCTCACCCCTAACTCGGACGATCGCCCGTAACACGCCTGACCGATCGCGCTACAATTGTCTATTGGGATGAAAACGGCCGATCTAAAAGTAGGGGATAGTTGTTATGGCTACAAGTCGTCGCATTGAGCGCGTAGCTTCAATGATTAAGCGGGAAGTCAGCCTGATGTTGCTGAACGGCATTAAGGACGATCGGGTAGGTGCCGGTATGGTTAGCGTTACTGAGGTAATTGTTTCTGGAGACCTTCAGCATACAAAAATTTTTGTCAGCATCTACGGTACTGATGAGGCGAAGGCTGAAACTATGGAAGGTTTGAAATCTGCTACTAGCTACGTCCGCAACCAGTTGGGCCAACGATTGCAACTGCGCCGGACGCCGGAGGTGATTTTTCTGGAAGACCGTTCTTTGGAACGGGGCGATAAAATGTTGATACTGCTGAATCAGCTTTCTGCAGATCGCAAACCGGGTATGTTTGATGACGAAGAATTGGCCGATGGCAATGAAAATGATGATGATGATTTAGAACCAGACGAGGATTAGGTCTGAAGGTAGTCAACAGCCCAAAGTCAACAGTCAACAGTCAACAGTCAACAAACAATTCCTAATTTCCCATGATTGACAATCTTTCCTTACCCGAACTGGTGGCCCAGATGTTCGTGGTGCGCGCTTCTGGCTGCTTGTTCGACCACCAAATTCGCTATCCCGAATGGGAACCAACTGCTAGCAAACTCCGCTATTATCTGGAAAAGTTGGGCGTCGGCGGGGTGATTTTGGTCGGGGGAAGTGCTGCGGAGTTGGCAGTTCGATCGCACCAATTGCAGTCTTGGGCTAAGTTTCCGCTACTGCTGGCTGCTGATATTGAAGAAGGTGTCGGCCAGCGGTTCGCGGGGGCGACTTGGTTCGGGCCGCCGATGGCAATTGCTGAAATTGCGCCGCACGATGCAGGTAAAGCCGATCAATATGCTGAACAAATGGGCGCTGTCACTGCGATCGAAGCTAGGGCGATCGGTCTAAATTGGATTCTCGCACCGGTGGTTGATGTTAACAACAATCCCGACAATCCTGTGATTAATGTCCGCGCTTTTGGCGAGACACCGGAAATTGTCGGGAAATTAGCTGCTGCTTTTATTAGAGGCGCAGGTGAGCACCCGGTTTTGACCACAGCTAAGCATTTTCCCGGCCACGGCGACACGGCGGTTGATTCTCACTTGGAATTGCCGGTTTTGCCACATTCGCCAGCGAGATTGACTGAGGTTGAGTTGCCTCCTTTTGTTGAGGCGATGGCTGCTGGGGTCGATGCTGTGATGAGTGCTCACTTGCTGATTCCGGCTTGGGATGCTGAGTTTCCTGCTACTCTTTCTCGCAAAATTTTGATTGGGAAGCTGCGAGAAGAGTTGGGATTTGAAGGTTTGATCGTGACGGATGCTTTGGTGATGGGTGCGATCGCCAATAAGTACGGCGCTAATGAAGCTGGTGTTTTGGCTGCTGAGGCTGGTGCTGATGTTTTGCTGATGCCGCTTGACCCGGAGGGGGCGATTCTCGCTGTCTGCGAAGCTGTCACTCAAGGGCGACTTTCAATTTCACAAATCAAGGAATCTGTCAACCGCATTTGGAAAGCGAAAATAAAGGTGGGTATGTTGATTTCGGACCCCCCCCAACTTGTTAAGGGGGGGAGCAAGAATTTACAATCCTTGGAGTCGATCGACTTAAGTTTGCTGGCAAACCCACAGGCAAGGGCAACTGCTGCCGATATTTTGCGAGATTCTTTGAAATTTGGTGGCAATCTACCTTTGCAGGTTGGAAAACCCCCAGAAAACCAGCTTTTGCGGAATTTGATTGTTGTAGATGATGTTTTGGGGTGCGAGTTTTTGGGCAACCACACTCCGGCGATCGCCATTCCTGAACAGTTTGGTTACGAATTGCAACTGATTGACGATCGCACAGGGGCGATCGCTGATAATACAGGTGCAGAGCATTTTTCTCCGACACTGCTGCAAATTTTCATTCGCGGCAATTGCTTCCGAGGCAGTGCTGGTTTGACCGAAGCAGCTCAAGATTGGTTTAAGAAATTATTAAAAACGGGAGAACTGCAAGCTGTGTTAATTTACGGCAGTCCCTACGTTTTAGAGCAATTTTTGCCACACTTGCCTCCGAGTATTCCTTATGTATTTTGTTATGGGCAAATGCCGGCAGCGCAATCTCTTGTTCTAGAAGTGCTATTCGGCATTGACGGGACTGGTAATGCTTGAGTTGCCGGACTCCTAAATCTTTCCTTTGCTGTTTCCGTCAGGACTTAAATTCATCAACCCGGTTTCTCGCAAGAAATGTTGCCTTTGGTGGCAAAGCATTGAGAAACCGGGAATCGGATGCGGGTTCCTAAGTTCTGAATTGAGCTTTCCAGCAGATCCGCTTCCTAGTCAGGAAAATGTGCTGTTTATCAATATCCTAAGACAGATCCCATCACTTACTGATGATTCGTATAATTTATTTTTATTTACGGCAGTGAATTGTATAGCTGGATACGGACAAAATTTAACTTCCATATTCGTAAGTTTGGACTATATTATTACCAGGGCCATAAAATTTTTTAGTAAAACATTGAGGGCGCATTATGATTCACTCCACTATTCCCCAAATCCAATACTCTTTAGATGTGATCCAAGATGAAGCGCGTCACCTCGTCCACGAGGGCGTACTGAGCCGCCAACAGCCTATATACACGCTTTGCCAATTCATTCCGCCCCGGGAATGGGCTTGTGTAGAGTGCGAATTAGAAAAATGCGACTTCTTGCTGCGCGATCGCATTGCCGACCTGATCGGTTCTGAAAAATGGGACAATGACTAAAGTTGGGTTCTCTTAAATAAGTTTGCAAATAAGTTTGCAAGTAATTTTCCAAGTCAACTCCGGCTGTGTTAAAGACTCTTGATTCTTTAATACTGGGAATTTTCGGCGCGCAAATTTTCCAACTCGGCCCTCAGCGCTGCCATGTGTGCAGTTAATTCTTGAATCTCTAGCTTTACGTTAGGCTGTACAACCGAATCGGGAGGAGCATCAGTCGCTGCATCTGATTGCTTGGGCGAGACAGATTCATTGTCTGCATTCTCCCGATCGCCCGGTTGAGAGAAAATAGTATCTACAAAATTCCGGGCTTCTCGCTCAGTCATTTCTCCTTTTTCCAGCAACTCATCGGCGAGTAACCCCAAATCAGACTTCAGTTTGTCAAGATTTTCTTCTCGCTTCAGAGGATCTTGCAATGTCTCAATTAAAAAGGAAGTTGCACCTAAAGTTAGGTGAAATCCGGTTTGCAGCATTTGAGGCAGGTTGTCGGGATTCATCTAAAAATGCCGCTAGAACGTTTTTCTGAGTTTTTGCTTCGCTAATTGCTCCCCAGCCGGGGCGTAAAGCCGCTTCTTAGGGAAAAGATGCTTGCCTTCTGGGTAGCGATCGCCCCCCCCGATTCAGGAAATATCAGCTTTTGGGGGGACGTTTTACCGTTGTGCCAATACTAATCGTATCATTACTGCGTAAATTAATAAATGTCAAGTGTAAACTTTTGTAACTACGAATCGAGACTTTCCCACAGGAAGGATCAGTCTATTTTAGATTTTAGATTTTAGATTGAACAGGACTTAGGCACTGCGACTAAAAAAAACCGGTGGCTGATTACCCGTGCGTAAATCCTGTTCAAGCCCATTAAGGATACAGCGCCTCACCGGTGGAGGGGTCAAATATAAATAGTCGATCAAAGTCAAGCTGTACCGTCAGCCGATCGCCCGATCGCAAGCGAACACTCGCAGGTATTTGTAACTGTACAGTAGTTTCAGCACTCAACAACGGCAAACTAGCCCGAATTAAAGTTTCTCGCCCCAGAGGTTCCACTACTTTTACCTCTACATCGAGAGGAACTTTTTCTAAGGCCCAAACATCGCTTTTCAAATCATCATCTTCTACTGTTTGTGGGGTAAAGATTTCTATATTTTCTGGACGGATGCCCAAATCAAATCCTTGTCCTTCTCTCGCCTGCAATTTTTTCTGAATCGAGGGCGGACAGGCTAAAGATTGATCTCCTACTTGAAAGGATTCGTTAGTATATATTACAGGCAAAATGTTCATGGCGGGATTGCCTAAAAACGTGGCAACCATGCGGTTAGCTGGTTTGGCGTAAATGCTTTGCGGGTCTCCAATTTGTTGAATTTTGCCCCCATTTAAGACTACTATCTTATCAGCTAAAGTCATCGCTTCCACTTGGTCGTGGGTGACGTAAATTGTGGTAATTCCCAGCCGTTGATGCAGTTGTTTGAGTTCTGCTCTAGTGTCGTCTCGTAGTTGAGCATCGAGGTTAGAAAGTGGTTCATCTAAAAGAAATACTTTCGGTTCGCGGGCGATCGCCCTTCCGAGTGCTACCCGCTGCTGCTGTCCGCCTGATAGCTGTTTGGGCTTACGTTTGAGGAGGTGGTCGATCGAGAGCGATCGGGCTACTGTTTCGACTCGTTCTTGAATTGTAGTCGGGTCAACATTCCGCATCCGCAATCCAAATGCCAAGTTTTCTGCGACAGTCATGTGTGGATAAAGCGCGTAATTTTGAAACACCATTGCTACATCCCGCTGTCTAGCAGGAATGTTGTTAACTAAATTATCTCCGATGTAAAGATTGCCGGAAGTTGCGGTTTCTAAACCTGCAATTGTCCGCATAATTGTGGATTTCCCGCAGCCGGATGGCCCGACTAATACCCAAAATTCCCCGTCCGGGATTTTGAAGCTGATGTTTTCGATCGCGGTGACGTTTTGGTAACGTCGGGTAATATTTTCTAAGCGAACATTTGCCATTTTTTAATTGTAATTGGTAATTAATAAATTAGTGCTTTTTACCTTCAGAATTCAGCCGTCAAAAAACTGTTCCACTTCTAAAACGGTGCGCTCCAATTCTTCAACTATAGGCGTTAACTCAGCTTTGCGGAATGCTTCTACTAAAGAACGATAATACCAGAGAGAACCGTCTTTGCCACCTTTGAAGCGTTCCCAAACAGTATCTCCTAATTGACGGGAATCTTTCAGGATCGATCGGGCATTATAAAGTTTATCAGCAGCCGACACTAATCTGACTGAGCCAGAAGCTGTAGAAATGCGATCGATATAAGCTTGCTTTCGCTGACGCCAAGGGGGTTTCGGCGTCTCGTCACTGTCGGTACAGCCGTCTACAATCGCTGTGACGGTATCGCCAAAGCGGTGGCGGATGGCTTCGCGGGTGGTGGCGCCGCCTTGATCTTCGATCGCATCGTGAAGCAAAGCTGCGATCGCCTCATCTTCATTTGCCCCATATTCTAAAGCTATACTAGCAGTGGCCAACAAATGGGCAATATAGGGAACCCCGGAACCTTTGCGAACTTGGGTAGCGTGCAATTCGGCGGCATAGGTGAGGGCTTCAGAAAAACGGTTTGAGAGAATCATGAAAGTCACCTTTCTGAATTGCTATGATATATAAATTGTCCGGCTAAGTTGAAAAAACCAAATCTACCAATTTCAATCATGTCATCGAATGCGATCGAGAGTGATCGCTTGTAAACTTATAATAGTTAAACAGAGGTTGCGAGCATGACAGCTACTATAATTATACCCAAAAATGCCGACCAAAACTCAGAGTTAGAATCACCTCCTCAATTAGAAAATACACCAAAAATATCCCCCGAATCTGAACCTAAAAAAGTCATATCTCTTGAAGAGTTTTTAGTCATACCTGCTGATAGAATGGAATGGGTTGACGGCAACTTAGTGGAGAAAACAGGAATGACATTCAAGCACAGTCTAGCTCAATCTAAATTAGCTCGTTTCTGGGGAAATTATAAAGACTCCAGCGGACAGGGAGGAGAAGTGCTTACAGAAATCCTTTGCCGCACTAGCAAGCGTGGCCGCCGTCCCGATGTTGCTTACATTACTCCTGAATTGCTGCCAGAATCAGGCAATTTTACAGCATTTTCCCAAAGTTTTCCTTTGATAGCGGAAGTTGCTTCGCCCGAAGATAGCGGCGAAGAGTTATTTGCCAAAGCTCAGGAATATTTGGAATCGGGATGTTTAGAAGTTTGGTTGCTGTTTCCTGAAGCTAGATTAATATTTGTCAATGCAGGGCAACGCTGGCGGTTGTTTAATGCCGATGAAGTTGTTAAAACTCAAAGTGTGCTTGCAGGTTTTAGCGTAGCTGTGAGTGAATTGTTGGCTTGAGGTATTTGTTAAACTAATTTATTAAAACCATAAAAAGAGAAACTCCAGGTGAGAAAGTTTAGCTTAAGACTGGGTTTAATGAGAATGCGGGAACGCTCACATCGAGTTTAAGATCGACCTAAAGGTAACTTTGAAGTATTGATACAGTTAACATCGGATTAAGGGACTGCGGCGTAGACTGAAAAGGACTGACCCTTTACGGTCAGCAGATTCATCCCACGACTAGAAGCGATGGGCTTTATCTGAGATTTTCTATAAGCGGTAGTCTGCGATGGGAATGGGGTTGAGAGATTTTTGGTGGAGTACGATCGCCTTTAAATTTGAGCCAGAACGATCGCCCGATCTACTAACAATCACCCTCGGCTAACAGATCACAGCCGAGCACAGTCTCCCAGCCACTCCACCAATCAACGGCACATCAACCAACTCAGCAATTGTTGCACTTCAGTGAACAAGAGAAAACCACTGGCAACTGGCTAATGCGACTGCTTGTTGGAGGTACAAGATTAATTGTTAGCGTCGGTGTCTAGCCAGGAATTTAAGCGCCTTGAAACCTCTACCCAGGTGGATTGAACATCAAGCTAGCAATTCCTCAAAGTCTATTTTCCATACAAGCCACTCGCATTTCTATGTCAAACTCATCCCTGAATCTATTTAAACTTAAGCGCAAACTTTCCCTGCGATCGCTCTTGATTGTCCCGTTTGTTCTACAAATCTTTGCAGCAGTTGGATTAACGGGATATATTTCTCTGAGAAATGGACAGAAGGCAGTCAATGATGTTGCCAGTCAGTTACGTCAAGAGATGAGCGATCGCCTCAACCTGCAAGTTCTGAACTATTTGGAAAAACCTTATATTGCCGGACAAGTGATCGTAGCTGCGGCTGAAGAGGGTCAGGTTGATTTAACAGATTTCACCAAACTGGAACGAACGTTGTGGCGGTTAGTCAGCCAAAATACCCTCGAAGATGTGCAAATTGGTTTAGAGGATGGCACGAATATTGCCCTAGATACAACAATCAATGACGGCATCGTTTCTCGCCTCAGTGACAAAGCGCGTCTACCTCAACGTCAATTCTACAAACTTGATAATCGAGGTCAACGGATCGCACTGCTCAAAACTCAGGCAGAGTTTGACCCCCGGACTCGACCTTGGTATCAAGTTGTACAAGAAGCTGGAAAACCAGCTTGGACATCTGTGCCCTACGTCAGCAGTTCGTATAAATCGGCTACGCTGGCTCTATCGCAACCGATTTACAAGAGCGATGGAACGTTACTAGGGGTGGAAAAAAGTACCTTTCGGCTGGACAAGATTCATCGTTTTCTGAGTGAGTTGAAGGTGGGTCAAACGGGACAAACGTTTATCGTAGATCGATCGGGCAATCTGATTGCCAGTTCAACGATCAAACAGCCTTACATTTTGGATCTTAAAAATGAGGAGTTGCAACAAATTCCTGCGGTCAAGTCTGAAAATCTTGTAATTCGTAGCACCGCGCAAGCCATCGTCGATCGATTTGGCAACTTCAAGGCTATTGCACAGAATCGACAGCTTGATTTTATGCTGGCAAACCAACGGCAGTTCGTTCAAGTTTCAGCCATTCGAGACGAACGAGGTATCGATTGGTTCAGCGTCGTTGTGGTGCCTGAATCAGATTTCATGGCACAAATCAATGCCAATACTCGCACCACAATTTTGTTGTGTCTAGGGGCTTTGGTGGTGACGACAATACTGGGTCTTTTTACTTCGCGTTGGATTACCAAACCGATTTTGCAGCTACAAAAAGCCAGTCAGGCGATTAGTTCTGGACAGTTGGATCAAACACTTCAAGTGCAAGGTATTAGTGAACTAGAATCGCTGGCAGATTCCTTTAACCAGATGGCGGCTCAACTCAAAACCTCCTTTATCGAACTGGAAAGCCGTGTCGAGGAACGTACCGCACAACTAAAAGAAGCAAAACTGGTAGCTGATGGCGCGAACCAAGCAAAAAGCGAATTTCTCGCCAACATGAGCCACGAACTCCGCACTCCCCTCAACGGTATTTTGGGTTATGCTCAAATCCTCAACCGCAGCAGCGCATTGCCAGCAAAAGAACGTCATGGGGTAGAAGTCATTTACCAGTGCGGTTCTCATTTGCTGACACTGATTAACGATGTGCTGGACTTGTCCAAAATAGAAGCCGGTAAATTAGAACTCACACCTCAAGCAATTCACTTTCCCTCATTCCTCCAAGGTGTCGCTGAAATCTGTCGCATTCGTGCAGACCAAAAAGGCATTGACTTCGTTTACGATACCGATCCGCAGTTGCCTGAAGGGATTTTTGCCGATGAAAAACGGCTGCGTCAGGTATTACTCAACTTGGTGGGAAATGCGATTAAATTCACCGACAAAGGTTCTGTCACGCTCAAGGTTGCCGTAGTTGAGAATCCTCCCAATCCGTCTACTCGCTCTTTCAAATTTCAAGTTGAAGATACGGGCGTAGGAATTGCGCCCGATCATTTGGATAAAATTTTCCAGGCTTTTGAACAAGTGGGCGATCGCCAGCGCCAAGCCGAGGGCACGGGTTTAGGACTCGCTATCAGCCAAAGAATTGTCCAACTTATGAACGGACAAATCCAAGTTAATAGCCAACCCGGAGTCGGCAGTCAATTCTTTTTTGAGGTGGAACTGGCGATCGCCACCGATTGGGTACAGCAAAACTCCTTCACAACAGGAAAACAAATTATTGGTTACGAAGGACAACGACGCAGCATACTTGTGATAGACGATCGTTGGGAAAACCGAGCCGTTCTCGTCAATTTGTTAGAGCCACTAGGATTCCAAGTTAGTGAGGCCGAAAATGGACAAGCAGGATTGGAAAAAATACGACAGTCTCAACCTGACTTAGTGATTACAGACTTGGCAATGCCAGTCATGGACGGCTTTGAACTGCTCAAACAAATTCGCAGTGCCAATGATTTGCAACACCAGAAAATCATTGTCTCTTCCGCATCAGTATCACAAGCCTATCGACAGATGAGTTTAGATGCAGGGGCAAATGATTTCTTAGCAAAGCCAGTGGAAGTCAGTGAATTATTTAACCTCTTAGCCACTCATTTGGAATTAAAGTGGAAATATGAAATTATCGCCTCAAACGGCTCTGGATCATCCCCTCCAACGACTCCATTAGAGAACCCAGAAACGATTATTATTCCTTCTCCTGTAGAGTTAAAAACGTTACTAGAAATGGCCCAGAAAGGCAACTTAAAACGGCTACGAGCGCACACAGAGCATATTGCTCACTCTAACCCTGGTTACGCAGATTTTACCTCACAAATTATTCGGCTTGCCAAGCAATTTAAAGCCGAAGAGATTGAAGAGTTGCTACAACAATACCTCACAGAGAAGAAAGCCGATGTCTAGTCCTGAATTAATCCTGGTGGTGGATGATACCCCTGCGAACTTAGAAGTGGTTTGTGAAACCTTAAGTGATGCGGGGTACGACGTAGCAACCGCAATCGATGGCGATCGCGCTCTTAAGAGAGTCCAAGCTTATCCTCCCGATCTGATCTTGCTCGACGTTCAAATGCCAGGAATTGACGGCTTTGAAACCTGCAAGCGTCTGAAGGCAGATCCCACCACAGCCAGTATTCCGATCATTTTTATGACTGCTCTCTCGGATGCCGACAGTAAGGTGAAAGGATTTGTCCTGGGTGCTGTGGACTACATCACCAAACCATTTCAAGAACAGGAGGTGCTAGCACGGGTGAAAACTCATTTGCAGCTACGGCAGTTAACTAAAAATCTTGAACACCGTGTAGCTGAGCAAACGGCTGATTTAGAAGCAGCATTCACACAACTGCAACAGTCTCAGTGTCAGTTAGTCCAAACCGAAAAGATGTCTGCTTTGGGCAATTTAGTCGCTGGTGTCGCGCACGAAATTAATAACCCGCTTTGCTTTATTGCTGGCAATCTGAAACCCGCTCAGGAATATATTAAAGACATCTTTCAACTGCTCGCTCTCTACCAAAAAGAACTCCCTTATCCAAGTGACACGCTACAAGCATTCCTGGAGGAAATAGATTTGGAATATTTACAAGAGGATTTACCCAAGTTGATCGATTCGATGCAAGAAGGAGTCGATCGCATTAACACAATCAGCACCAGTTTAAGAACCTTCTCGCGTTCTGATTGCGAGCGCCCCATTGCTTACAATATCCATGACGGCATTGACAGCACGATCTTGATTCTCAAGCATCGCCTCAAAGCCAACGAATCTCGCCCGGAAATTCAAGTCATCACAGATTATGGCGATCTGCCACAGGTAGAATGCTTTGCCGGACAGTTGAATCAGGTATTTATGAATCTGCTGGCAAATGCGATCGATGCCCTTGAGGAATCAAATCAAGGACGCAGTTTTGCTCAGATCAAAGCTAACCCCAACCAGATTACTGTCAAGACGCAATTGTCGGGAGCTCAGGCAGTGATCCGAATTCAGGATAATGGGATTGGCATTACGGAGGCGGTGAAGCCAAAAATCTTTGACCATCTGTTTACCACCAAAGGCGTGGGGCAAGGAACAGGGCTGGGATTGGCGATCGCTCGTCAAATCGTAGTCGAGAAACACTGTGGCAGTCTAGAAGTCAACTCAACTTTAGGTCAAGGTACAGAGTTTGTGATTTCAATTCCGGTGAAGGCTCTCGCTGTAAAAGACATTCAGGCAACGATCTGCGTTGACGCAGCATAACAAATCGTTGCAGTGGCGGCATAAAGATGATTGATATCGACCCTTAAAACCATCCAAACTATTGATATAGTAGTACGCGGTGCAAAAAACGGTAAACCATGACAGCCACAAATCTCGTCAATAAGTTTGAGTACAAACCCCTATATAAACCAAATCAATTAATTTGCGGAACGGGGCAAACAGCCATTGTCAGCGGTTGGACGGTAAAAAGTGCGATCGGCAAACATTTACAAGCTCAAGAATATGCTGCGATCGGACAACTGTACTCTCCTACTCGCGGCATCAACTTCTTAATTAGAAACTTGCTGTGCAATCCCCACGTCCGCTTTTTAGTAATTCTCAACGCTACGAAAGAAGACCGCAATTCGGGTGCGGCAGCGTGCTTGATCGACTTTTTTCGCAACGGCTTTGAAGCAGGCAAAAGCGATACTGGTAGAGATTGCTGGCTGATTAAATCTTCAATATTTGGCTACATTGATATTGAAATAGCAGCAGAAGCCTTAGAACTCTTGCGTCATTCAATAGAATGGAAAGAAGCAAATAACATAGCAGAAACAGTGACTATTGTCAAGTCTTTTGCCCAAAAAGAATCTGTTGAACCTTGGGGAGAAACCGTAACTTTTCCGTTAGTCGAAATCGTCCCGACTGTACTCCCCGGTCAGAAATACGGACACAGAATCGAAGGCAAAACTATAGCCGAAACTTGGGTAAAAATCATCCACCGAATTAAGACCACTGGCACCTTAAGGCCGACTGGTTACGACGGACAGTGGCAAGAATTAATCGACTTAATGGCAGTGATTACAGATGAACCTGCGGAGTTCTATTTTCCAGAACCGAATTACTTACCAATAGACCGTGATTTCCTCGAACAGTACAAACCGCAAATGCTGGAAGATGCCCCGTATAACGAAGGCATTAAATATACCTACGCACAGCGGATGCGGTCGTGGTTTGGACGAGATCAAATTGAAGAAGTTATTGCCAAACTAATTAAAGAAATTGACGCAGCAAGTGCTGTAATTAGTTTGTGGGATGCCGGCGGAAATATTAACAGAAGGCCTGACGGTTCATCCGACCACCAGCACAGCGGCAGTCCTTGTTTAAATCACATTTGGGTGCGAGTTGTAGACGGTGAAATATCTCTAACTGCAACTCTCCGCAGTAACGATATGTTTGCGGCGTGGCCGGCAAATGCAATGGGTTTGCGGGCTTTGCAGCAGCACATTCGAGATGAAATTGCGAGGCGTTCCGATTATAATTTGACAATGGGCCCGTTGGTAACGCTGAGTCAATCGGCTCACTTGTATGACGATACCTTTGAAAATGCCGATCGACTAATTCAAACCCAATATGCTAAAATCTGCGAAGATCGAGACTTTTTCGATGCAGCAGGCAATTTTTTAGTTGAAGTAGCCGACAATCAAATAGTTGTCACGCAAACCACCCCCGGCAGCGGCGAAGTTGTCACCTGTTATTCTGGAAAAAACCCTCTCAAGTTAGTGCGAGAAATTTGTGCGGCTTCCCCTGCCATCCAACCCGATCATATTGGTTATTTGGGAATAGAATTGCAAAAGGCGGCCGAGTGTCTGAAAACCAGCAACCAATACATTCAGGATAGAAAATGAATCTAGAAGAAGAAAGACCGACTTGGGACGAATACTTCTTAATGTTAGCAAAATTGGCTGCTACTCGATCGACTTGTTTGGCTTTTCCTGTAGGCGCGGTGATCACTAAAAACAGGCAAGTTTTAGCAACGGGTTACAACGGTTCGCCGTCTGGTTCGGCACACTGTACTACTCAAGGCTTCTGCTATCCTGGTTTGAGTAGTTGCGACGCCAGCAAAACTTTGCCATCAAGGGCGGTTCACGCGGAAGCAAATGCGATCGCCAAAGCTGCTAAACACGGTATATCTACTGCTGGGGCTAGTATTTACGTCACCTTAGAACCCTGCATCTATTGTTTGAAATTAGTCATTGCCGCTGGAATTAGAGAAGTGTTTTACGAAACGAGTTTTAACAGCGGAGAAAAAGCTGCTTTGAGAGATACTTTTATCAGTGAAGGTATTGTTGAGTTAAAACAAATTAAGCTATCTGAAGATACAGCCAAAAAAGCCTCTTTGTTTTTGTTAAATCCTACATCTGTGTCCCAAAAATTAGTATAGTATCAATCCTCCTCGTGGTTGTTGCCGCCAGAGGAAATAACTGTGCTGTGTTCCTATAAATGATATTTATTTGCTGGTAATTTGTAGGGATACGGCAGTGCAGTATCCTAAATCCCGCGTGATACAAATGATATTTATTTTACGCTTTGTAAGGACACGGCAGTGCTGTGTCCTTACAAAAAATAGAGATGGGGATTAACCAAAAAACGTCCTGACAAATTGTGAATACCGTGTAGTTCAATCAATCAAACTCATTCACAGCTTGCAAATAGTCGATCGCCGCATCTATCCTCGAAGAATACTTAAAAGCAAACTGATCGAACCAATATCCCTCATCGGAATTTTTATCCAACTTTTTCAGCCAAACCTGAGCTTGCCTAACTTTCTGTCTGTGGGTTTGTACGTCCCACTGTGGCCCCGCGACTTTTTCTGCTGGCTGTGGTTCCAGTGAAGCTACTTCCTGAGCTTGATTTTGTGCTTCGTGTTCAGCCTTAAGCGGTTGCTGTAAAGCCGCTTCCTGAGCTTTATTTTGCGCTTCGTACTCAGCCTTAATTTGAGCCAAATCCTTATCCAAAGGACTAGCATACAAATTTATATCTGATGTTTTAAATGTTTGATTTGACGGCACTGCTGCTTGTGCTACAGGCGCTTGTGCTTGCACTGGTGTCTGACTTTTCAACTCAGCATTTTTTTGAGATGCTTGATACTCTGCCTTAAGTTCACCTAACAGGCGCTCGATAGATTCCATAACTTAAACCCCCTAAAAAATGCTGCTGGCTCAACTAGCACAAATATAATCGCGTGAACTTCGCCCGCCTCCTCAATCAGTTATTGCATTCAGCAATACCTCTGTCAGGGTCATTCCTTCAATATCATCCATCGTGACAGTATCAACGATATCGAATTTAGCCCCGGCGCTTTGCAGTTCGTCATCCAATATCTTGAGAAACTTAGTAGCTTCCGGCGCATCCCCTACTTGAATGAAAGAAATCGCCAACTCTTCATCTCGATCGAGCTTCCGAGAAGCCTCTATAATAGTTTTCATCACTTCTTTGCGATCGTCCGGTTCCCCGTCCGTCACCACTAATATTGTTTCCCCATTTTGCTTGGTCTTACCGGATGCTTTGCGCTGAAAATAACTGTTCAGAGCGTCTTGCAGCACTGCCGCTAAATTCGTAGTTCCCGAAGGTTCGTTTTCTTGGAAAATTTGCACGACTTTAGCTGATGTTACGTTGTCGTAGCGCTTGAAGCGACCGGAAAACACATAAACTGTTATGCCATCAGGATCGAGTTCTTCGCATTTATTCGCCAATGCGATCGTCGATTCTTGCATGAGCGCCCACCGACTTTTACCGCCCATCTGGTCTTTTGTGTACATACTACCGCTTTTGTCAATGATGATATAATCGCGATTCTGAAGCATAAGATTTTTCCTGTTAATTAAGTTTTTCCCAAAAATATCAAAACCAGCGAGCAGAAGCTGTTGAGCTTTAGTTGCTCGCTGCGTTTTTTAGTTGATTTGCGATCGCAAATACCGGAATTTAAGCTGCAACTAAAGCATCTTTAAGTGGCTTCCAGCTAAAAGCTCGATCGCCCCCCATCTCCACTGCTATTTTAACCCGCGGTTCTAACGTCGGCAAAACAGTCAAATACTCAATCTCCTGACTCGACAAAATCTGCCCTTCAATAATCCACAGCACCAGTCCTTTTGCTTTAGGTGGCAAATTGTCTAATTGAGTTTTCAACATCGGTGGCACGTAGTATGTATAACCAACAGCCGCTTCGTTGCCAGTAGTTTTCTTGCCCAAATGCGGCGGCCGCACGCCGTGAACCCCCGTTAAATACATCGCCAAATCGCCCAAACCCCGCGCCGAAATCGTGTACCCACCGTAGCCCGCAGCCCTCAGCCTGCGGAGGTAGCGCCCCTCAAATCCTCCCTCTAAAGGAACGTACAGGGCCAGCGACCCCGACTTTTCCAAATCCCGAATCAGATCAGATCCCGTCGTAATCAGTCCCATAAATTTGTGTTTCCTGCTGTATCAAAATTTGGTCGATCGCTGCTTGCGAGCTGGAAATATTATAAATCTTAAAGTTGAGCCTAAAAATTCTCATCCCGGCCTTGACAAACGGCAAACACTTCATGTACTATTGTGAATTGTCGCCGTAAAGGATACTGAGTGGTTTGCTGCTCAAGTCCTGGCACAAACAAGCAAGACCGAGACAAAACTCGGAGATCGAGTCGGTAAAAAGCCGCGAATCTCAACCCTTGCAAGACTTCCACAAGCTCGCTCCCAAATTTAAAACTCAAATTTTAAACACCGAGGAAGGCTGTTGGTTGATAACAGTTAATTGCAGGAACATTGAAATAAATGTTTCTGCACAAGAGCAAGCGGATTGACGTAAATTTCGCAATCCGAAACCTCTTGCGTAAATAAAAGGAAGAAAATCCGTGTCTGTAGGCATTCTTGGCACTAAACTAGGCATGACTCAAGTGTTTGACGCCGAAGGGAGAGCCATCCCCGTCACCGTCATACAAGCAGGGCCTTGTACAGTAACTCAAATCAAAACAAAACAAACTGACGGCTACGGTGCCGTTCAAGTTGGATACAACGAAGTCAAACCAAAGGCTCTCAACAAGCCAGAACTAGGACACCTTGCCAAGTCGGGGGCGAATCCATTGCGCCACTTGCAGGAATACCGATTGGAAGACACCAGTTCATTTGAATTAGGTCAACAACTAAAAGCAGATACCTTTACACCGGGACAAATAGTAGATGTCATCGGTACCAGCATCGGTAAAGGTTTTGCAGGTTTTCAAAAGCGCCACAACTTTAAACGAGGCCCCATGTCTCACGGTTCCAAGAACCACCGCGAGCCTGGATCGATCGGGCCTGGAACTACTCCCGGTCGCGTTTATCCCGGCAAAAGAATGGCAGGACGTATGGGCAACGTTCAAGTCACCGTCCGCAAACTAACAATTGTCCGGGTGGATACAGAGCAGAATTTGCTGCTAATTAAGGGAGCAGTTCCCGGCAAAGCTGGCGCCTTAGTCAATGTTGTGCCTGAGAAAAAAGTAGGACGTTAGTCAGTAGTAAGTAGTCAGTAGTCAGCAGTCAGTAGATAGTGGTTGGCCGTTAGTAGCAAGCAAGAACTAAGAGCTGAAAACTAAGAGCTGAAAACTAAGACCTGAGAACAGACAACAGACGACCGACAACAGACAACAGACAACTAACAACAGACAACTAACAACAGACAAAGGACAAAAGATATGGTTAACTGTGTAGTGCGAAATTGGCAAGGCGAAGAAGTTGGAGAAACAACTTTAGAACTGCGCGTAGCCAAAGAAGAAAATGCGTCTCACATCGTTCACAGAGCATTGACGCGGCAACTGAATAACGCTCGTCAAGGAAATGCTTGCACCAAAACTCGATCGGAAGTTAGAGGCGGTGGCCGTAAACCTTGGCGTCAAAAAGGCACCGGCCGAGCCAGAGCAGGTTCAATCCGTTCTCCGCTGTGGCGGGGCGGCGGTGTCATCTTCGGACCAAAACCGAGAGACTTTGAAGTCAAAATGAACAAAAAGGAACGCCGTCTCGCTTTGCGGACAGCATTCCAAAGTCGCACCGAAGACATCATTGTGGTTGAAGAATTTGCAGAGCAATTTCCGAGACCGAAAAGCAAAGAATTGCTGAGTGCGATCGGCCGCTGGGGCATCGAACCCGATACAAAAGTTCTGTTAATCTTGCCAGAACCGCAACCAAACGTCTACTTATCCGGACGCAACATCGAATTAGTAAACGTCATCTTGGCAACCTCCCTGAATGTTTACGACGTTCTCGCGGCTGACAAAATTATCGTCACATCTACAGCCATAGCTAAAATTCAGGAGATTTACGGTGAGTAAAATCGACCCCCGCGACTACGCAGATTTGATCCAGCGTCCGATTCTCACCGAGAAAGCTACCCGAATGATGGAATTAAATCAATTCACATTCGACGTAGCCCCCAAAGCGACGAAGCCTCAAATCAAAGCTGCAATCGAAGAACTATTTAAGGTCAAAGTCATCGGCGTCAACACCCAAAACCCGCCGCGTAAAAAGCGTCGAGTTGGCAAATTCGTCGGCTTTAAACCTTGTTACAAGCGAGCAACCGTAACTCTGACCGACGGAGACTCGATCCGCAAACTCCTATTCCCAGAAGTCTAGACGATTTTGGATTTTAGATTTTAGATTTTAGATTTTAAATTGCGGTTAACTGGTGGAAATTCTCGAACCAGAAAACTCGTAAGTTAACCAAACATCGCCAATCTTCAACCTAAAATCTAAAATCGATAAACGTCAAATCCAAAATCCAAAATCCAAAATCTAAAATAGATCGATTATGGGCATCCGTTCTTACCGACCTTATACCTCCAGCACCCGAGAACAAACCGTCTCGGACTTTGCTGAAATTACCAGATCAGAGCCAGAAAAGTCTCTAACCAGCAATAAACACACCAAACAAGGCCGCAACAACCGAGGCGTCATCACCTGTCGCCACCGGGGAGGCGGTCACAAACGGCTTTATAGAGACATCGACTTCCGCCGCGACAAACATAGCATTCCCGCTACCGTCAAGGCGATCGAATACGACCCCAATCGCAACGCCCGCATCGCCCTCCTGTTCTACAAAGACGGCGAAAAACGGTACATCCTGCACCCGCTCAACTTAAACGTCGGTACAGTAATTGTCTCAGGCCCAGACGCGCCGATCGAAATCGGTAACGCCCTCCCCCTGAAGAACATTCCCCTCGGTACCAGCATCCACAACGTCGAGCTAGTACCCGGAAAAGGCGGACAAATCGTTCGCTCCGCCGGCTCCAGCGCTCAGCTAATGGCAAAAGAAGGTAGCTACGTCACCCTCAAACTGCCATCCGGCGAACAGCGCAAAGTCCGCGCCGACTGCTACGCCACCATCGGTCAAGTCGGCAACACCGACGCCAGAAACATCAGCCTGGGTAAAGCAGGTCGCACCCGCTGGAAAGGTCGCAGACCCACCGTTCGCGGTAGTGTCATGAACCCGGTAGACCACCCGCACGGCGGTGGCGAAGGCAGAGCTCCCATCGGACGTCCGGGGCCTGTCACTCCTTGGGGTAAACCAGCATTGGGTGCAAAAACTCGACGCAAAAACAAGCGCAGCGACGCTTTAATCGTCCGCCGCCGCCGCAAAGCTTCCAAGCGCGGCAAGGGCGGCAGACAAAGTTAAGGAAGAAGGAAGAAGGAAGAAGGAAGAAGGAAGAAGGAAGAAGGAACAACAAAACAGTTTTCCGCGCTCTTTTATTCCTCCGACTTTCTTCCCCATTCAATTCCAACTGCTAATTACTAATTACAAAAATCATGTCTCGATCGCTAAAAAAAGGGCCTTTTGTCGCAGATGCTCTGATGACAAAAATCGAAAAACTCAACGCCGCCGGTCAAAAACAAGTAATTAAAACTTGGTCGCGATCTTCCACCATCCTGCCCCAAATGGTAGGTCACACGATCGCCGTTCACAACGGCAGACAGCACGTACCCGTCTACCTCACCGACCAAATGGTAGGTCACAAACTCGGAGAATTTTCCCCCACTCGCACCTTTAGAGGTCACGCGAAAAGTGGTGATAAAAAGGCAAAAAGATAGCCGAATTAGGTGACAGGTAATAGGTAATCGGACAAACTTTTTCCCAATTACCAATTACCTTTTTCCCAATTACCAATTACCAATTACCCAAATCGAAATGGTTATAGATACCACATCCGAAATTAAGGCGATCGCCCGTTACATCCGGACATCCCCCTTCAAAGTGCGCCGAGTCCTCGACCAAATTCGTGGCAAAAGCTACCAAGAAGCGCTGATTTTACTCGAATTCATGCCCTACCGCGCCTGCGAACCAATTGTCAAAGTTTTGCGATCAGCAGTAGCCAACGCCGAACACAACGCAGGATTGGATAAATCCAAGCTGGTAGTTTCTCAAGCTTACGCAGACCAAGGCCCAGTCCTCAAACGCTTTAGACCCCGCGCTCAAGGTCGCGCCTACCAAATCCGCAAGCCAACCTGTCACATTACCGTAGTAGTAGCTCCGCTTGTAGAAAACTAAACCAGGGAAGAACGTAAGAGGTAATAAACAGCTTAAAGTTGAAAAAAATGGGTAATCACCAATTACCAATTACCAATTACCAATTACCAATTACCAATTAACTCATCAACTATTATGGGCCAAAAAATACATCCAATTGGTTTTCGCCTCGGCATTACCCAAGAGCACCGCTCTCGCTGGTTTGCTGATCCCAAAAACTATCCAGAACTCTTGCAAGAAGACTATAAAATTCGCAAGTACGTTCGTAAAACCCTCAGCAATGCTGGGATTTCCTCGGTCAGAATTGAGCGGAAAGCCGATCAAATCGACCTAGAAGTGTTCACCGCCAGACCAGGCGTTGTCGTAGGCCGCGGCGGAGCAGGCATCGAAACCTTGCGCGTCGGTTTGCAGCAGCAACTCGGTAGCAACCGCCAAATCCGCATCAACGTCGTCGAAGTCCAGCGAGTAGACGCCGATGCCACACTGATCGCGGAATACATCGCTCAGCAACTAGAACGGCGCGTATCCTTCCGCCGAGTCGTCCGCCAAGCAATCACCCGCGCCCAAAAAGTCGGCATCCAAGGCATCAAAATTCAAGTCAGTGGACGCCTCAACGGTGCAGAAATTGCCCGTACGGAATGGACACGGGAAGGAAGAGTCCCCTTGCACACGCTGCGGGCAGACATCGACTACTCCTACTGCACTGCTCAAACCATCTACGGTATTCTGGGCATTAAAGTTTGGGTTTTCAAAGGCGAAATTATTCCCGGACAGGAACAAGAGGCTGCACCAAATGCAGCAGTGCCCCGCACCAAACAAAAGCGCCGCCGCCAGAACTTTGAAGATCGATCGAACGAAGGCTAGCTAATTGTTAACTGTTAGTTGTCATTTGTTAAGTGTGAGTTGTTCCAAACCAATTAGCAATTAGCAATCACCAATTACCAATTACCAATTACCAATTACCCAACTCCCAAAGCCATGTTAAGCCCTAAAAGAACAAAATTCCGCAAACAACAGCGCGGGCGAATGAGCGGTATTGCCACCCGCGGCAATACAGTTAGCTTTGGCGACTTCGCGCTCCAAGCTGTCGAACCCGCCTGGATCACTTCTCGCCAAATAGAAGCCGGACGGCGCGCCATGACCCGCTATATCCGCCGGGGCGGCAAAATCTGGATTCGCATTTTTCCCGACAAACCAGTCACCCAGCGCGCAGCAGAAACCCGGATGGGTTCCGGTAAAGGTAATCCTGAGTTTTGGGTTGCTGTGGTCAAACCCGGCCGGGTAATGTTTGAAATTGGCGGCGTAAGTGAAGAAACTGCCCGCGAAGCAATGCGTTTGGCATCTTTCAAATTACCAATTAAAACCAAGTTCATCACTCGCGAAGAAGACCAGTCATAGCGAAGAGCGAAGGTAGAATTAGGTCTGTATTAATCAGCATTTTAAACAGCTACAGCAATTTAAAATCTGGCTTTCATAACTTTTCTTTCCTTCGACCTTCAGCCAAGCGAGACAATTCTGTCTTCTGTCATACCGCTCGCTAACGAGAAAGCACACAATTATGTCTTTGACCAAGATTAAAGAAGCTAGAGAATTAAGCGATGCTGCCGTAGCAGAGCAAATTTTAGCCGTCAAGCGCCAACTAATGGAATTGCGGCTCCAGCAAGCTACCGGCCGCATGGAAAAGCCTCACCTGTTCAAGCACGCCAAACATCGGCTAGCTCAATTGATGACAGTTGAACGCGAGCGCCAAATCGTTGCTGAGAAAGAAGTGGCAGAAAAATTAGCCGCATCTAAACAGGTAGCACAGCCTGCTGCAACCGCAGCAGTCAGCCAAGAGTCAGAAGCAGCCGAGCCGACGATCGCACAGTAGCTAAAAACAGTCAATTGCACAACAAAAATAGGTAGCTATGGCAATTAAAGAACGAGTTGGCGTAGTAGTCAGCGACAAGATGGATAAAACCGTCGTGGTAGCAATCGAAAACCGCTCCTCCCACACCAAATACGGCAAAATCGTAGTCCGCACCAAGCGGTACAAAGCTCATGACGAAGAAAATCAGTGCAAATCGGGCGATCGTGTCCGCATCACTGAAACTCGCCCACTGAGCAAAACCAAACGTTGGACGGTTGCTGAGATTTTCGGTGCAAAAAATGGCTAACAGTTAATTATTAATTGCTTTGAAGTGTGCGATGGTCTAATCAATCGATCAACTCTGTGATTACCCATCAATTAGCAATTAGCATTTAGCAGTTAGCAAGCATCAAATTACCTTTTCCCCAATCACCATGATTCAACCCCAGACATACCTCAATGTCGCCGACAATAGCGGAGCCCGCAAACTCATGTGCATCCGCGTATTGGGAGGCGGCAACCGTCGCTACGGCGGAGTCGGCGATGTCATCATTGCCGTCGTCAAAGACGCCATCCCCAATATGGCAGTCAAAAAATCCGATGTCGTTCGGGCTGTCATTGTCAGAACCCGCAAAGGTTTGCGCCGCGACAGTGGCATGAGCATTCGTTTTGACGATAACGCCGCCGTTATTATCAACGTAGACGGCAACCCCAAAGGCACTCGCGTCTTCGGCCCCGTCGCCCGCGAATTGCGCGACAAAAACTTTACTAAAATCGTTTCCTTAGCCCCGGAGGTACTTTAAAATGTACGGAAAAAAGGGTAAACCAACTAGCGAGCCGCAGCGCTACAGAATGCACGTCAAAGCAGGCGATACCGTGCAAATAATTACTGGCAAAGAGAAAGGAAAAGTCGGAGAAATCTTAAAGACATATCCTAAAGTCAGCAAAGTAATTGTTAAAGGTGTAAACATCAGAACAAAGCACGTCAAGCCCCAGCAAGAGGGAGAGTCCGGGAAAATACTGACGTTTGAGGCTCCCATTCACAGCTCAAACGTCATGCACTATTCCGAAAAAGAAAAAATAGCTAGCCGCGTTTGCTATACATTTAGCGAAGACGGTCGGAAACTGCGACAGCTCAAAAAAACTGGAGAAATCATCGATCAATAGTGATTTGTTATCAGTCATCGGTCATTAGTCCGCCTTCTGACAAGTGACTTTTCAACTCATAACTAACAGCTAAGATCGGTGGGACGGACAATCGACAAATTCCCTGACCAAGCCCAGGGACAGTTAACGAAACACAAAAACTATGCCGGACAAACTCAAAGTTCTTTATCAAGGAAAAATCGTTCCCACACTGATGGATCAGTTTAAATATACTAATATCCATCAGGTGCCCAAACTCGTTAAAGTCACAGTGAACCGAGGTTTGGGAGAAGCATCTCAAAACGCTAAGGCACTGGATTCGTCGATCAACGAAATTAGCATCATCACCGGGCAAAAACCAGTGGTAACGCGGGCGAAAAAAGCGATCGCAGGCTTCAAAATCCGCAAAGGAGTACCCGTCGGCGTTATGGTGACGCTGCGCGGCGATCGGATGTACGATTTTCTCGATCGGCTGATCAACCTCGCACTCCCCCGAATTCGCGACTTCCGCGGCATCAGCCCCAAAAGCTTCGACGGGCGCGGCAACTACAGCTTGGGTCTGAGAGAACAGCTAATTTTTCCAGAAATAGAATATGACCGCATCGATCAAATTCGAGGCATGGACATTTCAATTATCACCACAGCAAACACCGACGAAGAAGGACGCGCCTTGCTTAAAGAAATGGGAATGCCGTTCCGGGACAACTAAGCACTAGAGTAAGAAGCAAAAGATGGCAGCTAACGATACCATAGCAGATATGTTGACGCGCATTCGCAATTCTTGCATGGCGCGCCACCAAACAACGCAAATTCCAGCTACAAAAATGACCCGCAGCATCGCCCAAGTCCTCAAAAGTGAAGGATTTATCAGCGAATTTGAAGAAGCAGAACCAGAAGGGATCAAGCGACATTTAGTGCTTTCTCTAAAGTACAAAGGTAAAACTCGCAAGCCCATTATCACGGCACTTAAGCGAGTCAGCAAACCAGGACTGCGCGTTTACTCGAACCGTAAAGAATTGCCCAGAGTATTAGGCGGAATTGGCATAGCCATTATTTCCACCTCCAGTGGCATTATGACGGATAGAGAAGCTCGACGCCAAGGTTTGGGCGGTGAAGTGCTTTGTTATGTTTGGTAGTCATTAGTCATTAGTCATTAGTCACTGGTCGTTGGCAAGAGACTCAAAAATCAATAACTAAGGACTAATAACTAAGCACTAATAATCAAGGACTAATAACTAAAAACAAAGGACAAAAAAACTATGTCGCGAATTGGCAAGCGTCCGATTAGCATCCCCACGAAAGTCACCGTCACCCTAGACGGCCAAAAAGTAGCCGTCAAAGGGCCCAAAGGTGAACTTTCCCGAGTGATTCCAGCCGAAATCCTCATGGGAATTGAAGGCGAGACTTTACTCGTTACCCGCCGAGACGAATCTCGCGTCGCCAGACAACTGCACGGATTGTGCCGCACCCTAGTCGCCAACATGGTCGAAGGTGTATCTCAAGGTTTTCAGCGGCGCCTCGAAATTATCGGCACAGGTTATCGGGCACAGGTTCAAGGACGGAACCTGATTTTAAACGTCGGTTACAGCAAACCCGTTGAAATGCCCCCTCCAGAAGGCATCACAATGGCAGTTGAAGGCAACACCAACGTCATTGTCTCCGGCATTGACAAAGAACTCGTAGGCAATACAGCAGCCCGCATCCGCGCAGTGCGTCCGCCCGAAGTCTACAAAGGCAAAGGCATTCGCTACAGCGGCGAAGTCGTCCGGCGCAAAGCTGGTAAAACAGGCAAAACAGGTAAGAAGTAACAATGAAGCTTACTCGCAAAGAATCAGTCCAGCGCAGACACCGCCGTGTTCGGCGCAAGGTGTTCGGCACCGCCGAACGTCCCAGATTAGCGGTATTTCGCTCAGAGCAGCACATCTACGCTCAAGTAATCGACGATACCGCCCAGCACACTTTGGCCGCCGCGTCAACCCTCGATCCCGAATTGAAGTCAACTCTCAGTTCTGGGGGCAACTGCTCCGCGAGCGTGCAAGTCGGTCAGTTGATTGCCAAACGCTGTTCCAGCGCTGGCATAGTCAAAGTCGTATTTGATCGGGGGGGCAACCTCTATCACGGTCGTGTCAAAGCCCTCGCAGAAGCAGCTCGCGAAGCGGGGTTAGACTTCTAGAGGGGGTAATGGGTAGCGGGTAATGAGTAATTAAAAAGTAAAAAGTCAAAAGTTGAAAGTTAAAAGGCAAAATCCAGATTTCTTCTATTTTTACTTTTTACTCAAACAATTACCACTTGCCGATCGCCTTTCACCAATTACTAATTCCCACAGGACAAAACTATGGCAGAACAAAAAGAACAGCGCAACAAGAAAAAAAGCAGCAGCAACAACAAAGGGCGCGAAAAAGAATCCGAATGGCAAGAACGGGTTGTTCAGATTCGGCGCGTTACCAAAGTAGTCAAAGGTGGTAAAAAACTCAGCTTCCGCGCCATAGTCATTATTGGCAACGAACGCGGTCAAGTTGGAGTAGGAGTCGGCAAAGCTAGCGACGTAATCGGTGCCGTTAAAAAAGGCGTTGCTGACGGCAAAAAGCACCTAATTGAAGTCCCCCTCACCAAATCTAACTCCATCCCTCACCCCATCAACGGTGACGGTGGCGGAGCTAAAGTGATGATGAGGCCGGCCGCTCCAGGAACCGGGGTAATTGCAGGGGGAGCAGTACGAACTGTTCTCGAACTAGCAGGAGTCCGCAACATCTTAGCCAAACAGCTAGGTTCTGGAAATCCCTTAAACAACGCCCGAGCCGCAGTCAATGCCCTCTCCACCCTCCGCACCTTGTCCGAAGTTGCTCAAGAGCGCGGAATTCCAGTAGAAAATCTCTACGGTTAGGGCACGCGAGAATGGGAAACTGTAAGTTTTGAGTGTTAAGTGCTTGCGGTGAAAATAAAAAAATCTGCAACTTAAAACTCACGCACTCAAAACTACTGCGTACCCCCTCTCTAAATACCAATTACCAATTACCAATTACTAAAACTATGAGATTGCAAGACGCCCGACCCAAAGCAGGCTCCCAAAAGCGCCCCCGACGCTTGGGCAGAGGTATTTCTGCCGGTCAAGGCGCGAGCTCCGGCAAAGGGATGCGCGGTCAAAAATCTAGAGCCGGTAGCGGCACTAGACCCGGTTTTGAAGGAGGTCAAAATCCTCTCTACCGCCGTCTCCCCAAGTTGAAAAGCTTCCCTCTAGTGAACCGGAAAGAGTACACTACCATTAATGTGAGTAAATTAGCATCGCTGCCAGCAAACACCGAAGTTACTCTCACATCTCTGATCCAAGCAAAAATTGTCACCACAGACGACGGGCCGCTGAAAATCTTAGGAGATGGTGAACTGAATGTACCTTTGCAAGTGCGCGCCTCGGCTTTTACCGCAGGTGCTCGCGCCAAAATTGAAGCTGCAGGCGGAAGTTGCGAATTAGTTGCGTGAAGATTTGAGGTTTGAGAGTCTGTCCAAATCTCAAATCCTCAAGCTTGCTATCAGAAAATGATTTAGTCGAAAATCCCAAATCTAAAATCCAAAATCGTAACTATGGACGTTAGTAGAGAGAAAGCGCCAACTGCACAAGAGACGTTCATGCAGATGGCTCAAGCTGCTGGTTTGCGAGGCCGCATCCTCGTAACCGTTGGCTTACTGATTTTAGTACGCCTGGGTGTCCACTTGCCAGTCCCCGGCATCGATCGAGTCGCCTTTGCCCAAAACGTCCAAAATAGCCCTTTAATTGGCTTTCTGGACTTGTTTTCAGGAGGCGGCTTGTCAGCGTTGGGGATTTTCGCGTTGGGGATTTTGCCCTACATTAATGCTTCAATTATTGTGCAACTTCTAACTGCGGCTCTGCCAAGCTTAGAAGACTTGCAGAAAAATGAAGGAGAAGCAGGGCGACGCAAAATTTCTCAAATTACTCGCTACGTTTCATTGGGCTGGGCAATTCTGCAAAGTATTGGCATTGCGATTTGGGTCAGCCCTTTTGCTCAATCTCCAGCGCCTTTATTCATAGCACAAACTGCTTTGGCTCTGACAGCCGGCTCAATGTTTGTGATGTGGATATCGGAAGTGGTGACGGAACGAGGTATCGGGAACGGAGCGTCGCTCCTGATTTTTATCAATATTGTGTCGGTATTGCCGCGCTCTTTGGGAC
The DNA here is from genome assembly GCF_036700965.1 of Microcoleus sp. Pol8_D6. Lineage (NCBI taxonomy): Bacteria > Bacillati > Cyanobacteriota > Cyanophyceae > Oscillatoriales > Microcoleaceae > Microcoleus > Microcoleus sp. Pol8_D6. The sequence continues at coordinate 91,930 of NZ_JAUBPW010000013.1, forward strand.
AAACTTTTGAATTGGCTCAAAGCGGCGACACGCAAGTTGTCGGCCGCGTAGTCGTTCTGCTGCTGGTCTTTTTGGTAACGATTGTTGGGATTGTTTTTGTTCAGGAAGGTACTCGTCGCATTCCGATTATTTCGGCACGTCGCCAAGTCGGCCGCAAAGTTTATCGGGAGAGCCGGAGTTATCTGCCCCTGCGCTTGAATCAAGGTGGAGTGATGCCGATTATTTTTGCATCTTCGGTGTTGATTGTGCCTTCTTTCCTCGCTCAGTCTCTCAATAACCCGTTTTTGGTTCAAGTTGCTAATGTTTTGAGTCCGAACGGCCCTGCCCCTTGGGCTTACGCGCTGTTTTATCTAACTTTGATTCTGTTCTTCAGCTATTTCTACGCTTCGTTGATTGTCAACCCCGTAGATATGTCTCAGAACTTGAAGAAAATGGGCGCTAGCATTCCTGGAATTCGTCCGGGTCAGAAAACGAGTGATTATGTGGAGAAGGTTTTGAACCGTTTGACTTTCTTGGGAGCGATTTTTCTCGGTCTGGTGGCTATTGTACCAACTGCTGTAGAAAGCGCGATCGGTGTGCAAACTTTTAGAGGTTTTGGCGCAACTTCCCTACTGATTCTAGTAGGTGTGGCGATCGAAACTGCTAAGCAAATTCAAACTTACGTCATCTCCCAGCGATATGAAGGAATGGTGAAGTAATCGCAATGAAATTGATTTTTATGGGGCCTCCAGGGGCGGGAAAAGGAACTCAGGCTCAGATATTAGCCGCTCACTGGAAAATACCCCACATTTCTACGGGCGATATCCTGCGCGCCTGCGTGGTTGCCAAAACTGCCCTGGGTCTAAAGGCGAAAGCCTACATGGATGGTGGTGAGTTGGTTCCCGACGAGTTATTGATGGATATCGTGCAAGAACGCATGAATCAACCAGATGCTAGTGCTGGTTGGATTCTGGACGGCTTTCCCCGCACTGTGGCACAGGCAGCGTTTTTTGACAAACTCCTTTGTGATGTTAGGGGTGCTGGGGGAAGTACGTCTGGTAAGGACTGCGATCTCAGAGCTGTCAATTTGGAGGTGCCTGACAACATTTTGGTGGCTCGCCTGCTGTCGCGGGGTCGCCTCGATGACAATGAGGAGACGATCCGCCGGAGGTTGCAAGTTTATCGCGAGCAAACTGAGCCTTTGATTGAGTTTTACAGCGCCCGCCAACAGTTAGTTGCGGTTGATGGCGATCGCGACATGGAATTAATCACCGCAGAACTGCAGCAAGCTCTCTCGATCGACTCTTGAACCCTCTCAATACAGCTTGTTACTCACAAGCTTTTGCTAAGATATGTTAACTAGGAGCTTTTTGTGCTATCAGGTTTTGTGAGGGTTGCTAGAGACCGGATTGAACTCGATACTAATTGCCACAATTTTACTCAAGTAAAGCCAAAGTGAGCGGTTAATTGAGTCTTTAAGTTGATCGAGTCGCCCTAATTATTGCCCCTCGTTCCCGTTTGACTCCTACCAGTAAATAGGTTTTGAGGCCAACGCCGGGACACTCCTAGTTAATCAAATGTAGAGTTGAGGTAAATACCAAATTGTCTAAGCAAGATTTAATTGAAATGGAAGGGACCGTGACGGAATCCCTGCCCAATGCGATGTTTCGCGTTGACCTAGATAATGGGTTTAACGTGCTGGCTCACATTTCCGGCAAGATCCGCCGCAACTACATCAAAATTCTGCCTGGCGATCGCGTCAAAGTCGAATTGACTCCCTATGACTTGACCAAAGGCAGGATTACTTATCGCCTTCGGAAAAAATAGGCTTAGATAAAACTTTCTAAAAACTAATTCTAAGTTTAATTAGAGAGAATTTGGTAAAAAGCTTCAAATTTATGCTATAATGCTACGTTTGTAGTGTTGCCGAGAAGGGCGTCAACAACCCACCGGTGTACCGGGTTAAGTCATTGTTACACCGTAAAAGAATCGCTCGCCAACACTCTGGCGCAGGCGAACTTTACCCAGCAATGGGAGTGGGTGCAAGCGGGCTCCTTCATGAAACAACCCGCACTTTATACAATTTAATCGAGGAGAGGCCTACACCTTGCCCAGCCTCTCCTCCCACCGCTCTACGGGCAGTCCCAGCGTGCCTGCTCTCCGGTAGAGCGGGGTTCTCCAGGCAGGAAGAAAGATGAAAGTTCGAGCATCTGTCAAAAAAATTTGTGAGAAATGTCGCGTCATCCGCCGTCGCGGTCGAGTGATGGTGATATGCACTAACCCGAAACACAAACAGCGCCAAGGTTAGAAAAAAGGAAGATTGGGCAATGCACGCAGGTGCATCCTAATTGAACATTGTAGCCAAACAGGAAAACTAGGGAGACAAAAAGTGTGGCACGGATTGCCGGGGTAGACCTTCCACGCGATAAGCGCGTCGAAATAGGTCTGACATACATTTACGGAATAGGCTTGTCGCGGGCTCAAAAAATTATTGCTGCAACAGGCGTAAATCCTGACACTCGCGTCAAGGATTTAACAGAGGCCGACGTGACAGCTCTGCGGGCTCATGTAGAAACAACATACCAAATCGAAGGAGACCTCCGGCGCTGGGAGTCAATGAACATCAAGCGCCTGATGGACATCGGAACTTATCGCGGTCGGCGTCACCGTTTGGGTCTGCCGGTGCGGGGACAACGAACCCGTACCAACGCCAGAACCCGTCGTGGCGTCCGCCGAACAGTTGCGGGCAAGAAAAAGGCACCTTCCAAGAAGTAACATCTTTTTGGGAAAAATACGCTGGGGGCTGCTGGCTCCTAGCGCTTCGGGACATTAGTTGAGAGAAACGTTAAAGAGACTAATATGGCGCGACAACAAACAGGCAAGAAATCTGGTGCAAAAAAGCAGAAACGGAATGTACCCAATGGGGTAGGCTACATCCAGTCTACCTTTAACAACACGATAGTAACTATTACCGACCTCAACGGCGAAGTGATATCCTGGGCATCGGCAGGTTCCAGCGGTTTTAAAGGAGCTAAAAAGGGAACTCCCTTTGCCGCTCAAACAGCAGCAGAAAGTGCTGCCCGCAGAGCCAACGACCAAGGAATGCGCCAAATAGAAGTAATGGTGAGCGGGCCTGGAGCAGGTAGAGAAACTGCAATCCGGGCGCTGCAAGGGGCGGGACTGGAAATCACCCTGATTAGAGATGTTACCCCAATTCCTCACAACGGCTGTCGCCCTCCCAAGCGGCGTAGAGTCTAAAACGATTTGAGATTTTAGATTTTAGATTTTGGATAATGGCTAACTGCTTAAAGTCAAAAACTAATGGTTCTAACTGTTGCCCCGTCCATCCAAAATCCGAAATCCGTTCAGGGGTATGCTCTGCAATCTAAAATCCAAAATCAAAAATCCAAAGTGGAAAAGGGAGGTCACTCCGTGGCGCAGTTTCAAATTGAATGTATAGAGTCTAACACTGACAAAGACCGCAGTCAGTACGGAAAATTTGTCCTGGAACCGCTCGATCGCGGTCAAGGAACAACTGTTGGGAATGCGCTTCGGCGAGTTTTGCTGTCAAATTTGGAAGGAACAGCAGTAACTTCAGTCCGAATCGCGGGCGTCAATCACGAGTTTGCCACGATCGAAGGGGTACGTGAGGATGTTCTAGAAATTCTCCTGAACATGAAAGAGGTGGTCCTCAAAACTCATTCTCAGCAGCCGCAAATCGGCAGGTTGCGGATTGAGGGGCCTGTAACAGTTACGGCCGATCGATTCGATTTGCCCTCAGAGGTGGAATTGATCGATCGATCCCAGTACATTGCAACTCTCTCCCCCGGCTCAGTTCTGGAAATGGAATTCAGAATTGAAAAAGGCATCGGATACCGAGCAGTAGACCGCAGTCGCGATGATGGATCGGCTTTGGATTTTCTCCAAATTGACGCCATCTTTATGCCGATTCGCAGAGTCAACTACAGCGTTGAAGATGCTCGGGTAGGCGGTACGGTCGAGAAAGATCGGCTGATTATGGAAATCTGGACTGATGGCAGCGTCACTCCTCAAGAAGCTTTGAGTCAATCTGCCAACATCCTGGTAGATTTATTTGCACCTCTCAAAGACATCACCCAAGATTCTCTCAAACCAGAGTATCCAGGTGAAGCCGATCCTACCAGCCAAATTCCGATCGAAGAATTGCAGTTGTCCGTCCGGGCTTACAACTGTCTCAAGCGGGCTCAGATCAACTCAGTTGCAGACTTATTGGATTATACCCAAGAAGACTTGCTCGAGATCAAGAATTTCGGGCAGAAGTCCGCCGAAGAAGTGATTGAAGCTTTACAAAAACGCTTGGGCATTACCTTGCCACAGGAAAAATCAGCTAAAAGTTAATCAACGGGTAACGGGTAAAAAAGTTCTGAATTTTAAGTAGGTGAGTTTTTAAGTTAAAGAATTCACCGCTCAAAACTCGCGGACTATCCCGGCACCCAATTACCAATTACCAATTACCAACTGCTATGCGTCACCGCTGTCGCGTTCCCCAACTCAGCAAACCGGCTGACCAGCGCCGCGCCCTACTGCGCTCGCTGACCACCGAATTAATCCGCCACGGTAAAATCACTACCACTCTAGCTCGCGCCAAAGCGTTGCGCTCAGAGGCGGACAGGATGATTACCCTGGCCAAAGATGGCTCCTTGGCCGCTCGCCGCCAAGCTATGGGCTATATCTACGATAAACAGTTAGTACACGCCTTGTTTGAGGCGGCACAAGAACGGTATGGATCGCGCAACGGTGGCTACACCCGCGTCGTGCGAACAGTCCCCCGTCAGGGAGACAATTCCGAAATGGCGATCGTTGAACTGGTTTAATTCAATTTTGGGTTGGAGATTTGTGATTTATGACTGACAATCCAAAATCCCCAATCGAAAATCCCCAATCGATAAAGCGCGTTGCTCTAGTAATCCAATACCTCGGCACTAACTTTCACGGTTGGCAGCGACAGCCGAACCAGCGTACAGTACAAGAAGAAATTGAAACAGCAATATCGACTGTTCTGGAACGCCCGGTAACGCTGCACGCTGCCGGGAGAACCGATGCGGGAGTTCACGCCGCTGCTCAAGTAGCCCATTTTGACGCCCACGGCCCAATTCCGGCTCACCGCTGGGCAAGCGTTCTCAACTCTCGACTGGCAAAAGATATTTTAATTCGAGCTTCGGCAAAGGTGGAACCTACCTGGCACGCTCGGTTCTCAGCCAGTTGGCGGCGCTATCGCTACACCATTTATACAGATCCGACCCCTAATTTGTTTGTGCGTCCTTTTGCTTGGCACTGCTATCACGCCCCTGTGGATGAATCTTTGATTCAGACAGCTTTGACACCGCTCATCGGGCGGCATCACCTGGCTGCTTTTCACCGCGCGGGGTCTGCCCGCCCCCATTCCTGGGTGGACGTACAAGCGGCAGAGTGTCAGCGTTCTGGGCCTCTTATCTATATTGAGGTTCAGGCGAGCGGGTTTCTGTACGGGATGATGCGGCTGCTGGTGGGGTTGCTGGTGCAGGTGGGTCAAGGGGAAAGGCCGATCGACAATTTCACAGATATCTGGGTCAACGAACGCCGAGAAATGGTAAAATATGCCGCTCCCGCTCAAGGTTTGTGCCTGCTGCGGGTTGGCTACTCAGAATTTCCCTTTCCCCCAGAGGTCTGGTACGACACTCAGCCAAAATTAGTCATTAGTCATTAGTCATTAGTCATTAGTCATTAGTCATTAGTCATTAGTCATTAGTCATTAGGTAACTACTAATAAAAAACTAAGGACAACTAACAATTAAAAACTGACAACTGACAATTGACAACAGTTAACAGTTAATAGACAACTAACAACAAACAATGAACAAAACTTACGTCCCTACTCAAGACTCCCTAGAGCACAAGTGGTACGTGGTCGATGCCGCCGACCAGCGGCTGGGCCGTCTGGCAACTGAAGTTGCCATGTACCTCCGGGGGAAACACAAACCGACTTACACTCCTTCTATGGATACCGGCGACTTCGTAATTGTCATCAATGCCGACAAAATCGCTGTTACTGGCAAAAAACGTACCCAGAAAATCTACCGCCGCCATTCTGGAAGACCCGGCGGCATGAAAACAGAAACTTTTGCCAAATTGCAAGCACGTTTGCCCGAAAGAATTGTCGAAGAAGCTATTCGGGGAATGCTACCTCACACTTCTCTAGGCAGACAACTGTTTACTAAACTGAAGGTGTACGCTGGCCCCAACCACCCGCACCAAGCTCAAAAACCAGAAGAATTAATTGTTCACACGATTCCGGGAGGAAATGACTAATGCAAGCAACAGATACCGGCCGCGCTGTGTACTGGGGTACCGGTCGGCGCAAATGTTCAGTAGCGCGGGTGCGCTTGGTTCCGGGCACTGGCATATTGACTGTCAATGGTAAAGAGGGGGATTTGTACCTGCAATTCAACCCTACTTATTTGGCTCTCGCTAAGGCTCCTCTGGAAACTTTGGGTCTGGAAAATGAGTACGATATTTTGGTGAAAGTAGAAGGCGGCGGGTTGACAGGCCAAGCTGACTCGATTCGCTTGGGTGTCGCTAGAGCACTTTGTCAATTAGACCCGGACAACCGCAAGCCTCTGAAGACAGAGGGCTATTTGACTCGCGACCCGCGGGCAAAAGAACGGAAAAAGTACGGTTTGCGGAAAGCTCGCAAGGCTCCTCAATACTCGAAGCGGTAATCGAGGGAAGTTCGGCAACGGATTTTTTAACGGATGTAACGGATGTAATAGAAGTTCGGCAACGGATTTTTTAACGGATGTAACGGATGTAACGGAAGTTCGGATTGACGGATTGACGGAAGAAGGAAGAAGGAAGAAGGACGAAGGAAAAGGCAAAAATTATCTATCCAGATTTTATCTGCCTTTTTTTGAAGTTTATTTCCGATTCCTGATTCCTGGTTCCAACAGATATAAGGCAAAAATCCTGCTGTTGTTGGTGTACAAGTCCTGCGGCAGCTAAAATGGTTGTAAAGTCAAAAATTAGAGAGTAAAAAACAATGGCAAAAGATGGCATTCACCCTGAGTGGTATCCGGAATCTCAGGTTTATTGCAACGGGGAACTGGTAATGACTGTTGGTTCCACTAGACCAAAGCTTCAAGTTGATGTGTGGTCGGGAAATCATCCTTTTTATACTGGCACTCAGAAGATTATTGATACTGAAGGTCGTGTGGAGCGCTTTATGCGGAAATACGGCATGACTGAGGTAGAAATGCCGAAGGCAGATGCTTCCTCTGGACCTCTAAAAATGGAAGATCCGAAAGCAGACGCTGCTAAGGCTGCTGGTAAAGGCAAAAAGAAGAAGTAGCCGGATTGTCATTTGTCCGCAGTTTGTTGAGAGTAGTTCTTTCTACTGGCAACTTACGGCCCTCGGATTTTAGATTTTAGATTGAAGACTTGCTATACAGGCAGTTGAGTTCGATCGAGATTCTATCCCAACTGTTCTTCAAATCTAAAATCTAAAATCTAAAATCTAAAATCTAAAATCTAAAATCGATTGACAAAGGACAACTGACAATGGCTGAATCTTATTTGCTGGATAAATTGAAGTCGGTAGAGCAAACTTTTAATGAGTTGACTCGCCGCATGGCTGACCCGGATGTGGCTAGGGACAATCAAGAGTTTCAACGGGTAGCAAAAGCTCGATCGTCCTTGGAGGAAGTGGTCGATACTTTTGCTTTGTGGAAAACCACTCAGGAAGATTTAGTAGGTGCCCGACAGGTTCTCAAGGAAGCCGCGGGCGATCGAGATATGCAAGAAATGGCTGCGCTGGAAGTTCAGGAACTTGAGGCGAAGTTGGAGAGTTTGGAAAGTCGTTTGAAGGTTTTGCTGCTCCCCCGCGACCCGAACGATGACAAGAATATTATGCTGGAAATTCGGGCGGGTACTGGCGGAGATGAGGCTAGTATTTGGGCTGGAGATCTGCTCCGCCTGTATTCCCGTTACGCTCAAACTCAAGGCTGGCAGGTGAAGTTGGTGAGCGAGTCGCTGGCGGAAATGGGCGGGTTTAAAGAAGTGATTCTGGAAGTTACAGGCGACAGCGTTTACAGCAAGCTGAAGTTTGAGGCTGGGGTACACCGGGTGCAGCGAGTGCCTGTGACTGAGGCTGGCGGCCGGGTGCATACTTCGACGGCGACAGTGGCTGTGATGCCGGAGGTTGATGATGTGGAGATTCACATCGATCCGAAGGATATTGAGATGAGTACGGCTCGATCGGGCGGCGCTGGCGGTCAAAACGTGAACAAGGTGGAAACTGCTGCGGATTTGTTTCACAAGCCGACGGGAATTCGGATTTTCTGTACTGAGGAGCGCAGTCAGTTGCAGAATAAGGAGCGGGCGATGCAGATTTTGCGGGCTAAGCTCTATGAGATGAAGTTGCGAGAGCAGCAGGATGAGGTGAAGTCGCGGCGTTTGGCTCAGGTTGGTACTGGTTCGCGATCGGAGAAGATTCGCACCTACAACTATAAGGACAATCGGGCTACAGACCACCGTTTGGGGGAGAATTTCTCGCTCAATAGTGTTTTGGAAGGGGATATTGAGGGGATTATTCAAACTTGCATTTCTCAGGATCAGCAGGAACGTTTGGCTGAGTTGGCTGCTTCTACTAATTGATGGACTGATGGGGGGCTAGGCGCATTGTTTGCTCAGCCTCAGTTCCCTTGTTACGCGGGAGATCTGGTTGAGTAGAGCCTCCCAAATTGCATCGGCGATCGCCACTGGATATTTGAAATGTTCGAGGTCGTATTGTACAATGACTTCTAGGGGTGTTAGGATTTGCTGGTTTCGACAACTGGCAATTGCTGCGATCGCCTCCTGCTGCCATCTGGCAAATAGTCTGTAGCTAAAAAAGGAACTGCATTTTTGTCCTTTCTGGTTCAGGTAAACGACTATTACTTGATGTTGTTTGGGGTAAACTTTGACTATGTGTTTTACGGGCATTCTCAGCGCTTCGGCTGCTTCTATTTTGGAGATTTGCCAGCAGATGGGTTTGAGCCAACCGGAGGCTGTAAGGCTTTGACGTGTATTGCGTGTCTTGCGAGTCATTTTTACTGCCCCTGATTGGATACAAATACAATTATGATTTCAAAAGTATTTACACTCTAACTGGTAAACTTTTTGCTGTCAAGCAAGAAAGACAGATTTTTTGGTAGATAAGTAAACTAGGAGTTGTGTTGATCTGGTGACTAATACTGTGGACACAGAAGCTAGGAAGAAACTGAGCGAAGTTGTGAAGCTAGCCCGTGGCGACCTGAGTTTTAGCGCTTTTGGTAGGCTATTGGGAGTTTCTGGGTCTGCGGTTCAGTATTGGGAAAAGGGCCAGGTACTCCCGGATACGAAAAATTTGACTCAGATTGCGGCAAGAGCGGGCTTTACAATGGAAGAGTTGATGGCTCATCTCGAAGGCAAGCCAATGCCGGAACCTGTCAATACCAATGAGCTGCTGAAGAAAATTCAATGTATGCCACTGAGTGACTTAGCAGTGATTGTTCGAGCTGGTATGGAGCGACTGGCTGCTGCGGCTGTAGCTTCTGGGAAGTATGGTTGATATTCTGTAAAGTAGGAATTGTGGTTATCTCGTCGCTGATACCGTGGACGCAGAAGCTAAGAAAAAACTGAGTGAGGTTGTTAAATTAGCGCGGGGCTCGATGAGTCTGACTGCTTTTGGCAAGCTGTTGGGAGTTTCTGCTGCTTCTGTCTTGTATTGGGAAAAGGGGCAGGTACTTCCAGATACGAAAAATTTGACTCAGATTGCGACAAGAGCAGGCTTTACGATGGAAGAGCTCATGGCTCATCTTGAAGGCAAGCCGGTGCAGGAACCCGTAGATACTAACGATCTGCTTAAAAAAATTCAATGTATACCAATTAGTGAGTTAGCCGTGGTTGGTAGAGCCGTGATGGATAGACTCGCGGCGGCGGCTGAGTCGTCTGGGAAATATAGTTGATGTATCACTTCGTAAGTAGACTGGTAGATACGGTTGAGTAACCTTCGAGTCGTGAACATCCAAAATAGACAAAAACTTAGTGAAATTATCAAAACAGCGCGCGGAACAATGAGTCAGCGAGCGTTTGGCAAGCTTTTGGGCGTTTCCGCTACCGCTGTGCAGCTTTGGGAAAGGGGCGATACGGTTCCTGATACTGAAAACTTGGCTAAGCTCGCTGCGAGAGCTGGTTATTCGCTGGAAGAACTTCTGAGATTTTTGGATGGGAAGCCAGTTTCAGATCCGTTAGATATTCAAGATATTGTCAATAAAATTAGGTTCTTGCCTCTGAGTCAGGTGGCGCTAATTGGCAAAGCTGTAGCGGAGAGATTCGCTGCGTCGGCTGAGGCTGCTGGAGAATGAGTTAGGATCGATCGCGATCGCCCGTTTTGCAGAAGTAGATCCCGATCGCCCTTAAAAATTTCCACCACTCGTGCATATCACAAATCGAGTAATTTGTCAAGGTCAAATCTACTTTGTTACGGAGTGCGATCGCCCTTATGCACTTACGCACTCCGACAAAGAAACCGGGTTTTTACCTAATCTGTCGGTGACAACCAGTCTTTTCGTAAAAAACCCGGTTTCTGGGCCCCTATAGGATCGCCCTTATGAAAAAAGCACTCGCCCTATCCCTGACTCAAGATGTCTAAAAATTCTCGGACAATGCGATCGGGTTCTTCTGTGCATCTGTTAGCGTCGCAGTAGTGGATGATGCTGATACAGTGAGATGCAAACAGTCGATCGCGCGTTTCATCTTTTTCTGTGTCGGGATGCCATATTTCCAGAATACCCCATTTGCCTTGGTGGAATATGAGGAAATCTGGTTCTTGGTTTTGTCTACCTGCGGGTGTGGTGAGGCGGGCTTTGGAGTTGGGGAAGAATAGGGTGTTTGTGCGATCGAGTGCTTCGGCAATTTTCACTTGTTCTTGGCTGTGAAAGCGCAGATCGTTCCAGTGATAAATCCGTTCTTTTATGCTAGATGAAATTCCCTGGTTATGCGCGTCTTCAGCCTTGATAATTTCATTTGATACTGTATGATAATCAGATAAAATTGCACCGTGTAAATCTGCTGAAGAATCAGATTCACTTAAGTTGGCGAATGATAGTCGGGCTCCGGTTAAATTAGCACCGCTGAGGTTAACTCCAATAACGTGAGTTCGATGTAATATCACTTTATGTCGCCGCAAGTATCGTTCTATAACTGCTTTAATATTGTTTTTTTTTACTTTTTCGTCAAATGCTTATGAGAGTAACTTCCAGAGTTTATAGCCAGCGGCTTTAATATATTCATCGTCATATTTAGAAAGTTTAGCAATTTCCTCATAAGACTGTCTGCCTTCCCAGCACTGTTTGAAAATTAGCTCTTGCACGTCGTTTAACTGTTCGTCGTCATCTAGGACTGTTTCGACAAGGGCGAGAGCTTCATCCACAGTCATGGGTTAAATCCTCTTAAAGGTAGTGTCCGAGTTGAGGTTGCGATCGGAGGATGCGTAGGATTTTGCTCGTCCTTGCACCTTTCTGTGGATAGATTTTAGCACATCAGAGCCGATGTCGCTACTTTTTATCACTTTTTATCGCTGCAAAGCTGAGGTTGTGTTGGTATAGTGATATGAAATAGTTTTTTTTCCTGTAACTACCTCAAGCAATCTGTCCAATTTAATTTCAGTATATTGACTCAATTACTAGGATTGAAACAGGAGGATTTAGTTGAAGTTTCAAAAGGCTACTATACAAATATACTTTTTGGAAGTGCCACTTAAGCAAACAAAAGAATTCCTCAATTATTGGGAGCAGGTGGCAGTATCTCTCAAAAAAAATCCCGATCTAATTTCTATCCATCTTCATAAAGAGTTTGGTAAATCACCTCGATGGTTTATCTATGCTTCCTGGAAATCTTCTAAAGACAGGCACCAAGCAACAGCTAGAGAAAAAATTAACTCTTTGCTCTCCGACTGGGTAATTCAAGAGATGCCTACCCTATATGAATTAATCAGAAAAGATGATAACCCTAAAAAAACCAGGTTCAAACTCTCAACTAATTTACTTTTTTTTATCATTTGGATTGCAGCCATAATAGCTGTAGGGATTATTTTGGCTTTAAGATAGAGGAGCAAATCAATGTCATCATTAGGAACGTTCGGCTGGATACTTCTAGTAGGAGTATTTTGGGATTTTGTCACAAGCTTGCTCGGTATAGTTGGTATTTTAGGAGTGACTGATTTAAAAATAGAATATCTTTTAGTTTACATAAGTGCCATAGTAGGAAGTGGGTTGATTTTGTGGCTGAGTGCAAATTCAAGGGCAATTTGGTCAAAATCTGCTGATGACTTTCAGAGAGATGTGCTGCGACCATCTCACATAGTAGCTGTAATTTTTGATGCTTATACTTCTTACTTAGGAACTGCACAAACCATTTTACTAAGGAATAGCAGAACAGCTTTTATTACTATTGGTTTTGGCGAAGTCTGGCAGAAAACTACTTTTGAGCAGAAAATGATACTGCTGTTAATAACAGCCCTTGTAACCCTGAGTCCTATTGCCTGGTCTAGATTACGCAAATAGTGCAAATATATAAAACCGATAAAATAATTATTTTTTATTATGAGTGGTTGGCAACGTGGGGAAAAATTAAATAATAGTAAATACACCATAGAAAGAGAGCTAGGAAAGGGGGGGTTTGGTATCACCTATCTAGCCAAAGACAGCACAGGAAAAGAAGTAGTTATTAAAACCCTCAATGCTAATGTGCAAAAGCGTCCAGACTTTAATGAATTTCAAAAGCGTTTTCTGGATGAAGCACAACGGCTTAGGAAATACCAGCACAAGAATATCGTCAAGTTTTATGATTTATTTCTAGAGGAGCGACTATGGTGCATAGCTATGGAGTATATTAAGGGTGAAAATTTAGCAGATCTTGTTAGAAAAAAAGGCGTTTTATCGCTATCTGTTGGCTTAGAATATATTCGGCAGGTTGGTGATGCGTTAGCATTCGCTCACTCACAAGGTATGCTACATAGAGACGTAAAACCAGAAAATATTGTTTTAAAAAATCAGTTAGAAGTTGTACTAATCGATTTTGGGATTGCCCGTGAATTTACTCCTAACCAAACGAATAGTCTGACTCAGTTTTTGTCAGAGGGTTATGCACCACTTGAGCAGTATTATCGCCGACACACACCAGGAAATTATACCGATGTTTATGCTTTGGCTGCAACACTTTATGTACTCTTAACTGGTTATATCCAGGGAGGATATGAGCATCGATTACCACGATCTATAGATAGAGATGATTCCATAAAAAACTTTAAAAAAGATCTTTTAGTACCACCAAATCAGATCAATAAAAATCTTAGTAATTGGATAAATTTAGCCATCCTTAAGGGGCTAGAAATTCATCCAAAAAATCGACCACAAACTGTAGAAGAGTGGTTAGAATTTCTTCAACCGAACCTGACAATATCTCAACAACTCCAATTATCTTATACAGGAGTCAAGTCACTTTCACAAACAGCCGTAACTAACTTTATACAAAATCCTAGTATATAGCAGTCGCCAAGGCAGTTAGGACGCTTGACGTAAGACATCTTCAATGGCATCTCGTAAACAATCAAACTGAAG
>NZ_JAUBPW010000014.1:0-100834 GCF_036700965.1 Microcoleus sp. Pol8_D6
AAATCTTTTTTACGAAGTTTTGTTCCAACTACCACATCAATGGTTGATAAAATTATTGCAGTTGCCCTCAAGTTAATCAACCCTAAACATTTAAGAAATTGGTTTGCTAATTGCTGCTACTGTACCTCATAACAGCGGGAAACGCTGTATCTCAATTGGTATTGATAAATTTACTGCAAAACTGGCTATTTTCCAGGGCGATATTTAGCGCTAGTTGCAATGCCAGCAGATTTAGCTGCAATTACCCGGTCTGTACTTTTAGCATCCCAGACAATGGAAAAAAGCGGCAATCAAGGATTTTAAGTATATATGATAACACTCAAATACCTAGTATTGGGACTGACCTACTTGGGATTCGGTTTGGGATATTTGCCGGGGCTGCGGATGAACCGGGCGGCGGTTGCAATTGTCGGGTCAGGTTTTGCGGTAGCTTTGGGAATACTTAACCTCAAAACTGCTTGGGAGGCGATCGACCCAAATACGATCGTTTTTTTTGCTGGGAATGATGGTCGTTAATTCGGCTTTGGGAGCATCGGGTTTTTTTCAACTCGCTTTGGAGTTTTTAACTCGCTTTACTCGTTCTCCTTTCGGCATTATGGTGGCAGTTACTTTTGGCAGCGGCATTCTATCGGCATTTTTTCTCAACGACACTACTGCTATTTTGCTGGCCCCTTTAACGCTGAGTCTAACTCGCTCTTTGTCTCTCAATCCTATCCCTTATCTTTTAGCTTTAGCCGGAGGTACTAATTTAGGTTCAGTGGCGACTGTGAGTGGCAACCCGCAAAATATTCTCGTCGGTTCTTTTTCGGGAATTAGTTATTTGGAATTTGCCCGGTCTCTCGCACCAGTAGCTTTAATTTGTTTGCTTGTTCAAGTAGCTTGGCTGTGGTTGCTTTATCCAGAAGTGCGTTCTTGCAAATCTTTGCCGGAGGTTCCCCAAGTCCGCTATCGATTGTTCAAGCCTTTACTGGCAAAAAGTTTGTGGGTGACAGCAGGACTTTTGGTAGCTTTTTTAGCGGGTGCACCTTTAGCAGAATCTGCCTGGATAGCTGCCAGTATATTGTTAATTACTAGGCGCGTCAAGTCCGATCGCATTTTGCAAGGCGTCGATTGGAATTTGCTAGTAATGTTTGCAGGATTGTTTGTGGTGACTAAAGCCACTCAACAACTGGGTTTGTTGGACAATTTAACTAATTTGACTAATACACCGCTGAGTTTGTTGGGAGTTACCGTAATTCTTTCTAACTTAATTTCTAACGTACCGGCGGTGTTAGTTCTGCAATCGGTAATTGTCAAAACAGATACCCAAGCTTGGCTGTTGTTGGCGGCGGGTTCTACTCTGGCGGGGAATTTAACTTTGTTGGGTTCTGTGGCTAATTTGATTGTAGCTGAAGTTGCTGCACGGAAATCAGGCGATCGGCTGACTTTTAAAGAACATTTGCGGTTCGGGATGCCCCTGACTTTCGTTACTTTGGCAATAGCTTATTTTTGGCTGTACTAAAAGAGGATAATCATTGCCCTATCAGGCTCGTACAATTAAATTTTAGTTTTGGGCTTTTAGCTGTGCAAACTGGATTTGTTTTCCATGAACCGCAGAGAGCGCAGAGGGCGCAGAGGGGAGATGAGAAGAGAATAAATGAGAGAAAAAGATGTAGGTTTATAGCCTATCGCAGATTTCGGTATAATACAAAATCCGGGAAATAAAACCCCTTTATCCTCCGATTCCGTATGCTATAATGTGCAAAAACAATATCACCAAGTCATGAGATATGATAATCTTCAGCGATTCTAAAGATATCTATTATTTAAGGAACTATCATCCTCTTAAGTGGCAAGGCGAAGAGAATGATTGTTTTGATTACTTTAGTGAAAAAATACTTGAATTGAAAAACAAAGAAAAAACAAGTATTGATTTCTGGTTTGAGGAGCTAAAAAAGCATTTAAAGATGGATGAGAGCTTTGCCATTGCTGTAGTTCCTTCACATTCGTCAGGTAATCAAGTATCGGGTATCCATCTAGTAGCCCAAAAATTAGCTAAATCTCTCCCAGAAAAAATCACTGACGCAACTCTTTGCTTAATACGAGTTAAAAACATCGATCGATTATCTACAGGAGGCAATCGGGAACTCGACATTCATTTTCAATCAATGAAAGTAATCAATTTAGAATTGATTCAAAATAAAAATGTTCTTTTGCTCGATGATGTATCAACGACTGGTAATTCTTTACGCGCAGGCAAAGAGTTACTTCTGAAAGCAGGTGCTAGTAAAGTGAAATGTGTAGCTCTCGGAAAAACAGTCACATATTATGATTTTGATGATTCAGTTTACGAAAAAATGGGTAGGGATGCTAGTGGCTGTTTCTATGCTATAGACAACTGGGAAATTGATGAACACGAAAAAATTTGCAGGGATGCAGAACAGTCTCACTTTTGTATTTGTGAAGAAGCTGAAGACCTACGAAAACAAATAAAAGATGAGGTAGAGTATGCTGGCGATCAAATACAAAGAGGCGCGCATTATAGTCACCTCGAATTATGTTTTATACCAATCCGGGGTTAGATATCCCTGTTATGACTCGGCGGTTGAAACCGCGTCCACACGAACAAAGTCGGCAGTAAGGCAGACTAAGAGATAAAGGGGGTAAGAAACCCGGATTTGGTATAAAGTCTTTAGGTCTCTGTTTGGCGCACAACTGCAAAACTCGCGATTTTCCAGGGTTCTATCTTAAATCCTCCTCCTTCGGGCAGCTTTTCAGACAAATTGGCAGGTCGTTCTAACAAATCTACTGGCTCTACAATCTCTAATCCCAAATCACTATTGAATTTTAACACAGCCTCTTTCCCCTCGGATTCGCAACACCGCAAAATCCACACATTAGAATCGTCTTCCGACTGTTTGAAAGCCATCAAAACTAAATTGTCCGCCGACAAATCCAAAAACTTGCCAATTGGGGGTAAATTCTTGTTTCGATTTTCTCCCAACTGTGGGAACACCTTTACTAGCAGTGGTAAATTCAACTCGTAGCCGCGCCTAACTGTGCCGGCCTGTTGCCAATTTCCACCGTGGGTATAGACTGCACAAGTAAATTCGGAAACTCCTACATCTGCGTGTTCATCCGGCCAAGTCGAACCCCGAAGCAAAGTCAGCCGAATGCGATTCGGTTGAAGGTCGCAACCGTATTTGCAATCATTGAGCAAACTGACTCCAAAACCGTCATTGCTGATATCAGTCCAGCGCAAAATCGGCACTTCCCATTTGGCTTTTTCGGCGGGTGTTTGCGGCTTGGTTGTGCGTGCGATCGCACCACCGGGAATTTCGCAAGTTGCAAAATCTGCTTCTACATTTAACCCAAAGGCTGCTTTTACTAAAACGTGAGTTTCTTGCCAATCTGCAACTGTCTTGATTTTCAGCAGCGGCGAACCTATTTCTACTATATAATCTTGGCAAAACTCCGATTTGCCAATTTGTCGGACTACGCGCAAACTCTGCCGTATTTCTCCCTGCTCTACCCAAGCAATCTCTTTAAGTGTCGGCGCGGGTAACTGATGTTTTTCATAATTTGGGTCTATGTTCCAAGCATCCCAATATTGGCCGCTGTCTTGAAATGCTTGCAGTTGATTGCCACCTGCTGCATTCAGGACTTCTCGGTTATTTACTTTATCCCAAATGCTGGATAAATCCCCAGTTTTGCCGTCTACTGTTGCCCGAATAAATTCATTTTCTAAAACCATTTGTGCGGCTGCAAAAGGCGTTTCTTGACTAACTGTGTTTTTTTGTGCTATACAGTATGTAAGTTTTGATAACTCTGTCTTTTTTTCGGTTTCTGGACTCGCGGACGCATTATCCACAGTTTGAGCGTCTTCGCGACACAGCCAAAACACCTGGTAGCCAACGGCAGGGAGATTATTTGCCCAGAATAATAGTTTAGATTGCGATTCGAGTCGATCGCCCCTGACAATCTGCGAAGCCAGTCGCTGTCGGGACAAGTCGTAAATTTGCCAAGCTGAATCAGCGGCATCGGGAAGCGGTACGGCGACAACCTCAGAGCGCGACCAATTGAGAGTATTGAAAATTAAAATCGGTTGAGCATCGGGCTGCGGAGGATGCGGCAGAGAAATTTGAGCCGAGATTGCATCCAAAGATTTTAACAGGATTTCGCGACAAGTGCGATCGACCTCAGCAAAGGCTATATTAGCATCCGCGTAGACTTGGGCGATCGCAGAACCGGGCAAAATATCGTGAAACTGGTTAAACAAAATTTGTTTCCCAGCAGATTCTAATTCTGATTTCGGATAAACCGCACCAGTACAAATCGTTGCCAGCGAAGACAGCAACTCCGCTTGGTAGAGCAATTCTTCGCAGCGGCGGTTTTGGCGTTTTTGGTCGGCGTGAGTCGTGTAGCAACCCCGGTGGAATTCTAAGTAAAGTTCGTCTTTCCAAATGGGAAGAGTTTTGAGTTGTGAGATGGAATGATTTGCATCCGAAATTGGCGATAAGTTTGACAATTCTCGCGCCCCCAAATTCCCGACTGTTTCGACAACGAGCAAATTTTCCTGATTGTCCGATTCTGAAACATCGCTTTCGGACTTAGTTGCGGCAATTGCCGACCAGTTTGACAATTCTCGCGCCCCCAAAATCTCCTGATTATCCAGTTTTGCAACATCGCTTTCCTGCGAACTTTCCGTAACTTCAGGCAAAAACTGACTCTC
Source organism: Microcoleus sp. Pol8_D6 (assembly GCF_036700965.1). Lineage (NCBI taxonomy): Bacteria > Bacillati > Cyanobacteriota > Cyanophyceae > Oscillatoriales > Microcoleaceae > Microcoleus > Microcoleus sp. Pol8_D6. The sequence continues at coordinate 4,712 of NZ_JAUBPW010000014.1, forward strand.
AATCAAAGACAAATAATCAACCGCTTTTGCAAACTCCAACCTTGGGAAAAAAGGCGACATTTTCCAGCGTTTCACCACCTCCAACATATCACGAGTCGGGCCACCGCCGTGGTCGCCAACCCCAGGCAACCAAAGAGCATCTTGCAAACCAGTCTTAACTTGCCAGTCAAAAGCATAACTTGCCATTTTCACAGATTCTATACTTTCGCCAATGGGAGCAGACATCATGCTAAATATTTTCGTACCGTCCAATCCTTCCCACCAAAATGTACCGTGGGGAAATTCCGTTGTATCGTTCCAACGCAACTTTTGCGTCACAAAATAATCAACTCCACCTTGCCGCAAAATCTGAGGTAATTGCCAACCAAAACCGAAAGTATCCGGTAGCCAAGCCACCCGCATCAATTCCCCAAATTTTTCTTTTGCGTAACGCTGTCCGTAAAAAACTTGTCGCACCATTGATTCAGCGGAAATCAAGTTTAAATCCGGTTCTACCCACATCCCGCCGACAACTTCCCAACAACCCGCCGCCACCTGTTTTTTAATCGCAACAAATAAGTCCGGGCGATGTTCTTCCATCCAAGCATAAAGCGCCGGAGTTGAATGGCAGAAAATCAAATCGGGAAACTCCGATTGCAATTTCAATACCGACTCAAAAGTTCGCTGGGCCGCTTGCCAAGTTTCCGGGACAGGCCACAGCCAAGCTAAGTCTAAATGAGCATGACCGACCAAATAGATTTTACCTGTATATATAGATGTCAGCTCGCCAATTTCTCCTATATATATAGATGTAGCATTGCCCTTTTCTCCAACCTCCGAAACTTCCTCTCTTCTTCCTCCCTCTGCGCCCTCTGCGCCCTCTGCGGTTCCCTCATCTAAATCCCCAGAAAAAGCCCGCAGATATCCCAGTAAATTGTGCCGCAAAACAGACAACGAGCGATCGAACTTTTCGCGATCGCCCACCGCCGACCAATCAATCAAATCCATCGCCAAATCAATCTCAGATTTCAGCGTTTCCCCCTTGACAAACCCGGGGCGATTTGCTATTGTCTCAGTGGAAAGGTATTGGGAATTTACATTTTCTAAATTTCGACTTAGCGAATTCTGCAAAATCTCTAATTCGGCAGCCACAAAACCCGGATCGAAACAAGAAGAGTCAGTAGCTTCGTACAAACAAATCGATCGCACTAAAGCACCTTTATCGTGACCCGGACTTACCAACCGCAAAATAACTAAAAATTCATCTCCGGGATTGGCCGACGAACTCAACAAAACTCGATCGGCAAAATCAAATAAATCTCCCTGTCCGACTAACTCGCCGTTGACAAAAATTTGAGCATCTTCCGCCCACCAAGTCAAGCCCAGTAGCAACCGCAAACCAACGACAGGATAGCCGTGCAAATTGTCAGGAATTACAAATTGCTGACCCAAATACAAAACTTGCTTCCCCGACGGCCAAGCAATATGTCCTTTGCCGTTAAGTTCGGCAATCGGCTTGTTACAAATATTTACTGAAGAGACAGCAGAGTCAGAATCGCAGTACCTCCAACCAGACTGAACCTCCACTTGGCTGAGGCGGCGCAACTTTTCGACAGTGGCAGAAATATTGTTGCTAGTAGGTGACACAGAAGCGCTCATATTTAGCTAAACTAGGAATTGTGTATTAATCAAAAATCGGATTGAACCGCCCCGACGCAAAGGACGCGAAGAAATAAAGGTTTCAGAGGGTTTGAAGCTGCGATTAAGATCTCGCTTTGATTTTACAGCAATATTCAGCAATTCCGGCGCGAATCAAAAATCTGAATTCAAGAATAAAACTTATGTCCAACGGTTACTACGGCCCCTACCAAAGCCGACTATTAAATTTTATATCGAAACAGTCCCGCCAAATCGCTGACAATTGCGACCGAACTTGGCGTCAAATTAAAGAAACAACTCTCACGGCTACCCAAATTCTGCTTTATCCAGCTTATTTGCTTGTGCAAAGTTCTCGAATGCTGGGCCGACAGTTGCGGGAATCAAGTCAAAAAGTAGATTTACCGGAACTGCAAGAATTTGGCGGCGATGAAAACCCCGATTTGCCACAAAATTGGTATCAGGGGGAAGTTTCCGACGAAAGTTCGATCGCGGAAATTTTGCACCTAGCCGAAAATTTACTAACCTCGTCGCAAACCGCGAAAACTTTAGCCAGCTTCCCGCTGTTAATTAATCAGGGAAATCCTGCTAGCGATTTACCTCCTGCAATCACTTTTAAGGGACAAATCACAAAGCATCAAACCACTTCCGTCTTAGAACATCCGCTTGCTAAAACTGAATTAAAACCGCAACCAAAAGTTGAGGGAATCGCCAGTTTTATCCCAGCCCGCACTTTAGTATTAGTCGGAAAAGAAAATCAGATATTAGATATTTTGACACCCGAACAGCAAGAACTGCTCGAAGGTCGCATAACTTGGGAAGTAGCAAACTGTGGGCCCGAACGGCGGGAAATTACCCAAAAAGAATTAAAATTTAATCTTGGTTTGGAGTCGGCTGCCAAAAAAGCGCAGTTGCCACCGATGCGTCGTTTTTGGGAATTGATGGCATGGCTTCAGACGAGTCCGGTTGCTCTCAAAAGAAATCAGTTTGGAGAATCAATCCTCGCAGTTAAAAAATCGATCGACCGCAATGCCATCCTAGTCCAAAAAGCCCGCGCGCAGATCGAAGCAAAAACCGCACAGCAGTCAATTGCGGCATCAAATTCGATCGACCACAATACCCCAAAACTAGAAACTAATTTTAACAGCAAGTTTGATCGACCCGCTAGTCCTCTCTCCTTTGTTACATTACTCGATCGCGCCGCCGTCAACCTCGAAGAATTTACCCTCCCCCCCTCGGTAAAAACAACCCCCGCACCCACAGAAAACCCCGGAGTCAAAATTGACACATCCGGCACCGAAACCAATTTAGATTTGTCCGCCCGCGACATCCTCGAAAAATACGCTCGAAACATCGAACAAGTTATTTGGTCGTCAGTAGATCACCTCCTGGGCAAAGAAACGGCAGCAAGTGATAATACGGAGAAATCCGTCGCTATTCAGTATTATTTGAAACAGCGACAAGAACAAGAAAACACGCAAATAAGCCCAGAGGTCGATCAACCGTGGCTGAATTGGCAAGACTTATTTGGGGAACCAGCACCGCAGCATTTAATAGAGGAAAGTTCCGCGCCCTTAATATCACAAAGCAGTCTAAAAGTCAAGCAAGAAATTGCAGAATTAGGAGAATTGTCAGAAGGTCGATCGACCGCAGTCTCAATATCCCCGTACCCCGAAGCACTTCACCGCCTGCTGGGGCAGCTAAAACAGAGCTTGCTGACAAAAAGCCCAACAAGTCAACCCCAAACAGCATCTGATTTATCTGATTTAGCAGTTACTCAAAAAAATAGCTCTGCACTCGCAGCAGAATCAACCCCAGGGCGCGCACAGGAAACCGAAGTGCCAAAAAACACAAACCCGAACACCCGACAAAACAACCACTCTCCAGCAATCACCGCCCAAACTAGCAGATACACCGCCGCAACCCCCGCCACAGCAGAAGCCAAAAATCCCAGCGCAGGCGTCCCAGCAGAAGACGACTACTTAGAAACAAAAGCAGAATCGATGGGATACATTAAGCACCCCCTAGAACAAGTGCTCGAATGGCTCGATCGAGTTATGCTGCGGCTAGAAAACATCGCCGAGCAACTCTGGAATTGGGCAAAAATCAACTTGCCCAAAATCCTCAAAAGCAAAGATAAAATTGACTAATCTTTAGCTTATGATAAAAAAGTTGCGGCAACAGCAGCAAATCAGCTCAGTATTATGCCATCTTTGGAGACTCCCACAGTGCTAACCCTCAAAATCGTAGTTAATGTAGTTGTCCTATTTTTTGTTTCCCTGTTTGTATTTGGATTTTTGTCCAATGACCCAGCCCGGAACCCCAACCGCAGAGACATGGAATAAACAAGTTATCTCGCCCGCAGAGTAGGGGCGCGCCACCGCAGCCCCTGCAACAGCCGACAAACCCGCAAAAATTAGTCGGACAAAACTTGACCTCGCACCGCCAGCGAGGTTATCTTATGGCGAAAGCAACTTCTGAAAGCAGCCCTATTCCCGCGCGCCAAAGCCACGGGGAATTTTAGATATCAGATTAATGTTTAAACAGTTGCCTTCTCGATGCAAAATTTTCAATAATTTGCACCCTATAAAATCTAAAATCTAAAATCTAAAATCGGATGACTTACCTGTTGTAACTATGCCCTATCCGGTACCGCCGCCAGAACCCCCTGGCATCATCTACATCGCAAAGCCAAAAAAAGTCGCCCTCACTGTCGCGGCCGGCGATGGAGACACCCTCCGCAACCCCGCAGAAATACCGGAACCAAGCCCAGATATCGTTCAGCCAGAACCCACGCCGGCCCCAGAAGAACCCGCAGCCACACTCCGGGGCACCACCCCAGCCACCGACCAGCTTCCAGAAATCGCCGACCCCTTAGCTGCTGTGGAAAGCGGCGAGGCAGTGGTGGGATTTCAGCGTCAGGCCCCTGTGAGAGAACCCGAAACTGCGGAAACTCCGAAAGATTCCTCGTTTACGGCTTACCCATTGGGTTCGGTAGAAAATGCCATTGCCATTCGCAATCGAAAACGAAGCGCAGAGGCGCAGAAACAACAGGATGGGAATGTTGTCCGAAAGCAGGAAAGTTGGTATCAGGCCCAAGGCCGGCAGTTAGAAGATAACTCTCCCGAACCTGCGGAGATTCCCATTCCAGAACCCGCGCTAGAAACAGCACCCAGCGGGCAACAGCAGTTCGACATTCCCACACCAGGAACTGCCCCCGCACCCAGAACCCCCGCTGCCCCGACACCGAAACCTAAACCAGCCACGCCGCCGGGAGTCCGCACCGCCCCTTCTCAGCGGACGGTGCCTTTTCCGGTGAGCCCGGCTGATACTATCGAAGTTAAGGCTGACAGCCAAGAATTCGACGACAAGCAGCAAATTGTCACGGCGGTTGGTAATGTCGTTGTGCGGTTCCGGCAAACTGTGATTGATGCCGATCGAGCGATCGTCAACTTAGTCACCCGCCAAGTGGTAGCATCCGGCAATGTCGCCTATACCCGCGGCCAACAAGTAGTGCGCGGTCAGCGGATGGAGTTCAATCTTGGCCTCAACAGCGGCGCAGTCGAACAAGCCAGGGGCGAAATATTCCTGCCCGCAGCAGGTAGCGAATTGACTCCCACACTGCCGACAGATATCAGTGCCGGGACGATTCTTGAACAGCCCCTGAGCGATCGAATTACCAGCCAGCAGCCCCTGCGCGGAGTCAAATCCCCCGGCGCTGCTACAGTGACTCTCGGTGGCGGTGGACAGCTAGCAGCCCCCCAAGTTACTGGTGCCGTCAACCGCATCCGCTTTGAAGCAGAACGCATCGAACTGCTACCAGACGGCGCGAGGGTAGCAACCAACATTCGGCTTACTAACGATCCGTTTTCCCCGCCGGAATTTGAATACAGGGCCCGGACGGCGACCATTAGAAGGATTTCGCCCACGGCAGAGGAATTGGTCACAACTAAACCCCGCTTGGTGTTCGACAACCGGGTGAAAATACCCGTGTATCCCCGCAGGCAAGTGTTTGACAGCCGGCAGCAAAACGGCCCGTGTTTGACCTTTGGCTACGACGGAGGGGACCGCGGCGGTTTGTATGCCGAGTGCGGTTTTGAGGTGTTGCAAAACGGGCCGGTGCGGCTGACTCTGACACCCCAAATTTACCTGCAGCGGATCGTGGCAGAGAACGGTGGCAATCCGTTGTCTCCCGATAGCTACGGGCTGAAAGCGAGGTTGGGCGCTAGTCTCGGCCCGCGCACCAGCCTGGACGGATCGGCAATATTTCTGAGTTTTGAAAATTTCCCGAACTTGCCGGAAGACAGCTTTAGGGGCAATTTGCGCCTGCGACAGTTGATCGGCACTCACACTCTGGCAGCAGAATACAGTTATCGCGATCGACTGTTTAACGGTTCTCTGGGCTATCAAACCGTGCAGAGCAGCCTGGGGGCAGTCCTGACTTCCCCAGTCATCCCACTCGGAGGCACGGGCATCAATCTCAGCTACCAAGCTGGGTATCAATTTATCAATGCTGACACCGATCAAGCAGACTTGCTCGAACCAGTGCGGGAAAACAACCGCGTCGATCTGGGGCGTTCCCAGCTCAGCTTTGCCTTGAGTCGCGGCTTCAACCTGTGGGAGGGCGAACCGCTGCCTCGCACTCCCACCCAGGGTTTGAGGTATACGCGGACGCCGGTGGTTCCTTTTTTGCAACTGGCCTTGGGACTCCGGGGAGTTGGCACTTATTACAGCAGTGGCGACAGACAAAATTCGCTCGCCGGCAGCGTCGGCATTCAAGGGCAGTTCGGCCATTTCTCCCGCCCTTTCCTCGATTACACTGGGTTTAACGTGACTTATACCCAGGTGGGACGGGACGGTATATCGCCGTTTTTATTCGATCGCTTAGTAGATTTGAGAGTCCTGTCTTTTGGACTTGTCCAGCAAGTTTACGGAGGCTTTCGAGTTGGATTTCAAAGTGCTATTAATTTAGAAAGCGGGGAAACAATCAGTACGAATTACACTTTAGAATACAGTCGCCGCAGCTACGCAATCATTTTGCGTTTTAATCCTGAGCGTCAAGTCGGCAGCCTGACTTTTAGAGTTAGCGACTTCAACTGGAATGGGACTCCCGAACCTTTTTCCGGGGACGCGCGAACTGTAGAAGGAGGGGTGCGTTTATCCGATTAATTCAATTTGCTAATTGGGCATTGGTCATTGGGAATTTGGAACCAACAGTCAACAGTCAACAGATAACAGTCAACAGTCAACAGTCAACAGATAACAGTCAACAGTCAATAGACAACAAATGACAGAAGTGACCGCAATATCTGCACAAGCAGCGGCTCTGCTGGTTCACTACGGTTTTGACCTAGGTGGCAAAAAAGCCGAGAAATTGGCGGGTGAATGGCTGACCAAGTATCCCGGCTATTGGCTGCGTTTAGCAGTGGTTGAAGCGCTTTATCAAGGCCGCTACAAGGCTGTTTCTGTGGGACAGCTATTGAGTATGTGGCATAGGATAGGTCAACCTCTCTATCATTTCAATCGCGAGTTTGAACGCTTGGTATGCAATAATTTTCCTCAAAATTTAACCGGGGAAAATGCTGCTCAACTACCACAGGAAGATATACTTTTATCAAACCAGGAATCGGAAGTAACTGCCGCAGATTTAGATTTTGATGGGCCGTCAGAGGCGCAGCTTGATGTGGCATTTCATGCAGAAGTCCCAAACACAGAGGCAGAGGAAACAGGAAAATTGCCCGCAGCCGACGATAGCACAAAAGAAAATACAGAATTTGTTGTATATGAAGATGTGGCTGTTACCGCCCTCGCCGATCGAGCCGAAGCCGAGCAAAAATTAGCGGACAAACCTGTGGCAAAATCATTCCCAGTTGTCAAACACACTGATTTTCATACCAAGTTAAAAGCGATTGCCAGAGAAGGCCGAAGAAAGAAGGGAGAAAGCAGAAATAGAGTGTAAACTTTGGGAACTATAGCCTTTCTCTGTAACATGAGGTGGTCATAGGGCATAGGGCATAGGGCATAGAGCATTGGGCATTGGCCAAACAGGGCATTGGCCAAACAGGGCATTGGGCATAGGACTCGCCCCCATACCTCACAACGCTTAAGAACCGCTATAGATAGTTATTTTTCACTTTTCACTTGGGGCACTTACTCCCATCCGAATTTCCGAACAAAAAGAAGCTTGTTCAGTACCGTTAGCTTGCTTAACAAAGCTAGTCCGCAGCCGCAAATTGGGCATGAGATACCACAGCCTTTCTTCGGCATGGAGGGTGTCTGATTCTGTAATCAATGTCAGCACGTCGTCGCCCATCACGTAGCGACTATTACCCTTGTCTTGCAACACTTTGCCTTCGCTTGGATTGTCGGGATTTGGCACGATCGCTAGTATTGTAGAACCGATTTGTTTAGCTTTGTCGCGATCGGGAATACCGTCCCAACTAATCCGAACGCCCTTTAGCCCAGTTGAAGCCGGGTTAATCGAGTGTTGTTGGCAAAGTTTGACGACTGCTGCATCGCTAGCTGTCAGTAGTTCTATTTTGAGGTCGGATTTACCGGCCTGCAATTCCCCAGAATTGAGATTGTGTACGGTACGCTGAGAAAACCATTTGCCTGCACTTAACTCGAAAAACTCGATAACATCCATGAAATTTGTCTCTAAAGTCAATACTGCTTTATTTGCGATCGTGACTTGCGCGCTATGGAGTCAGAAACCCGGTTTCTTCCTACGTACCTAGCGGTCAAACCAATGATTTTGTCTAGAAACCCGGTTTAAGAGTGCAAGTCCTTTTCTATATTTTAGAGGAAGGGGACGCACCTGCAAAGCTTTCTGAGAGCTTTGGGTGAAACAGATTGCAGATGCCGCCCTGGTACGAAACCCAACCAGGGGGGACATCTGCCTCGCTGATGCGGCCGACTTGACAGCAAATTAGAGCATCCGCCATCATATTTTCGTTATAAAAAGTCTTTTTCGCACATTAAATAGGATTACGATACCTGAAATTTTTTAGCTTTGACCGAAAGCATCCAGGATATAAGCCCCCGGATTCATCCGTCCAGAAATAAAAAACTTGTCTCCGAGAAACTTGCCCCCCGAATTTATCCGTGGGGTCAAGGCTTCAATCTAAAATCTAAAATCTAAAATCTAAAATCGATTGACAGTGCTGATCGATCATCGCCCAAACACCAGCTATGTTAAGAAAAGCAACGATATATGTGAGCTTTTGTCAATTGATCGGTAAATTGGGCGTTGCTGAGTTTAATTATATTAGCGACGATTTATTGTAATCGCACTGCTTGAAAATTCTCAAAGCAGACTCCGACTAAAAAACAAGCAATTCATCGAACCATCACCAAACCGAGGACAGCAAGCCCGTAGCACATAGCATTCAAATATGTCATGCTAAATTTAAGAGACAAGATTCTCGATCGGCTTTTCGGTAGGGTGCAGCTAGCGATCGTATACATTTAAAAAACACATCCGTAAATTTATGACCGAGTTTAAACAAGGGCTGGATAAAATGGAGCCCGCAGAACAGACGCACTACCTGGGAATCTTGCCCAGTCAGCTAGCAGCGAATTCAGACTCAGAAAAATTATACAGCTTACTAACAGATTACAAATTTATTAAAGCCAAGCTGTCAGCATCGGGAGTACAGGCCCTAATAGAAGATTACGATTTAGCAACAAGTCCCGATATTATCTCAGACAAAAAAGCCGACCAACTCAAATTAATCCAAGAAGCAATTCGGCTGTCTGCCCACATTCTAGCCACAGATAAAAGCCAACTAGCCACCCAACTAATAGCCCGCTTGATGTGCTTTGAAGGTCCAGAAATTCAAGCAATGCTAGCACAGGCACAACACCAAACAACCCCCTGGCTGCGACCGCTAACGCCCAGCTTTACCCCTCCTGGCGGGAGATTGTTGCGTACCCTCACCGGACATACAGACTGGGTACAAGCTGTAGCAATCACCGCCGACGGCAAGCGGGCAATTTCTGCCTCCTCCGACCACAATCTCAAAATTTGGCACTTAGAAACAGGAGAAGAACTTGCCACCCTCAAAGGTCATCTTACCTACGTCAATGCTGTAGCTGTCACCCCGGACGGCACTAAAGTAATTTCCGGTTCTTGGGACAATACGATTAAAATTTGGGATTTAGAAACAGGGACAGAAATATTTACCTTTGCAGGCGATACTTTTGCCGTAGAAGCTGTAGCAGTAACTCCCGACGGCAAGCGAGTAATTTCAGGTTCTTGGGATGGTAGTATTAAAGTTTGGGATTTGACAAGCAGAGAAGTAATTTTTAACTTCAAAGGTCACAGCAGTTTTGTCCAGTCCGTAGCCGTAACTCCTGATAGCAAACGGTTGATTTCCGGGTCGGGAGACAACAGCATGAAAGTCTGGAACCTAGAAACTGGAAAAGAAGTTTTTACTCTCACGGGTCATGAAGACTGGGTAAAAAGTGTAGCAGTTACTCCCGACGGCGAACTCATAATTTCCGGCAGTTACGACGGAACTGTTCAAGTCTGGAGTTTGTCAGAAAGAAAGCAACTTTTCACTTTAGGAAAACACAGCAGTTTCGTTCAAGCTGTGGCAGTCAGTCCCGACGGCAAACAGGTAATTTCGGCTTCCGGCGACAAAACGCTGAAAGTTTGGAATCTGGAAACAAAAGAAGAACTTTTCACTTTTACCAATCACATCGCCCCAGTGAATGCTGTGGCTGTTACCCCCGACGGCAAGCGGATAGTTTCTGGTTCCTCTGACAAAACTCTCAAAGTTTGGCACTTAGAAAGAGGCAAAGAAAATTTATCATTTGCAGGTCATGATGACTGGGTAAATGCTGTAGCAGTGACGGCGGACGGTACGAAAGCGATTTCCGGTTCAGGAGACAACAGCATTAAAGTCTGGAATCTCAAAAACGGACAGGAAATTTTAACTATTTCGGGACATAAAGATTGGGTAAAAGCGATCTCAACTACACCGGATAGCAAGCGAGTAGTTTCGGGTTCCGGCGACAAAACTGTGAAAGTTTGGAATCTAGAAACCGGAAAAGAAATCTTTACTTTCACTGGTCATACAGACTGGGTAAATTCTGTGGCAGTGACTGCGGACGGAACGATGGCGATTTCCGGTTCGGGAGACAAAACTATTAAAGTTTGGAGTTTAGAAACAGGAGAGGAACTTTTTACTTTTTCAGGTCATGAGGACGGGATAAAAGCTGTGGCAGTTACTCCCGACAGCAAGCGGGTTATTTCGGCTTCCGGCGACCAAACTCTGAAAATTTGGAGTTTGGGAAAAGAAAAGAATATTTTGGCAAATTTATGGAATTTAGCCGTCAAAAATTTACTTTTCACTCTCAAAGGTCATGAGAGTTTCGTGAATGCTGTGGCAGTTACGGCGGATGGCAAATGGGCGATTTCTGGCGGGCGGGAACACAATTTGAAAGTTTGGGATTTGTCAAGTAGAAAAGAAGTTTTTACTTTGGTAGGTCATGCTGATGCGGTAACATCTGTGGCGACTATGGGAACAAAGGCAATTTCTGTTTCGGACGATAATACTCTCAAAGTTTGGGATTTGTTAAGTCGAGAAGTAATTGCTAGTTTCAGGGGAGATAGTGCTTTGAAAGCTTGCGCTATTGCACCAGATGGGGTGACAATCGTAGTGGCGGAAGCTTCGGGACAGGTGCATTTTTTGAGGTTAGAAGAGGGGAAATAGTCATCAGTCATTAGTTATTAGTTATTATGCCGATCGCACTTTTGCTAAAATTTAAAAGTGCGATCGGTCTTTTCCCCCATCTAGTTTACAATTGTTCCGGGTCAATTCCCATCGCTCGCAGTCTTTCTGCCAGTAAAGCAGCCCGCTGTTCGGCTTGTTCTGCCCGTAGTCGTTCTTGTTCTGCCCGCTGTTGGTCTTGTTCCAAGCTGCGAGAAACCTCCTCATAACTTGTAAACGGTTCGCCATCAGGGCGATAAATTTGCCACTCTTCACCCGACGCTCCTCTGCGCCCTCTGCGGTAAAAAATCTCATTCACAAAAAAGCACATCGAAAATAGGGCAGACACCGCCCGCCCTACAAAACTACTTCCTCAGCAACTTCACCCCGCGAATCGAATAATCCAAAAGCTCAATTGGGTGCATCAAAGTAACTTTCTTTCCCTGCAACTCCAAATGCTTCTTAATTTGCAAAGAACAACCCGGATTAGAAGAAGCAATCAACTCCGCCCCAGTATTCAGCAAATTCTCCACCTTTTGCACTCCCAATTCATCAGCAATCTCCGGCTGAAGCATATTGTAAACCCCCGCACTCCCGCAGCACAAAGCCGCATCCACAGGTTCTTTTAACTTCACCCCCGGAATTTGTTGCAGTAACTGACGCGGCTGCAAACTAATCTTTTGCCCGTGCAACAAATGACAAGCATCCTGATACACAATTGTCAAATCTCCCTCAATCAAAGGATTGAGTTTCGCCGTAATTCCCGCACTTGCCAAAAACTCTTGCACGTCCTTAACATTAGCAGCAAATTTCTCAGCTTTCTCCCGATATTGCGGGTCATCTGCTAAAATGTGACCGTATTCTTTCAAAGTATGGCCGCACCCAGCAGCGTTGATAATCACAAAATCAACACCAGTATTTTCAAAGCTATCAATCATTTGTCTCGCCAAAGCTTTCGCCTGTTCTGCTTGGCCTTGGTGTTCCGGCAAAGCAGCACAGCATCCCTGACTTTTAGGAACCACAACCTCGCAACCGTTAGCCGTTAAAACTCGCACAGTAGCCTCATTAACCGGCGAAAATAACAGCCGCTGCACGCAGCCTAAAATCACGCCGACTCGATAGCGTTTCTCCCCTTGTGCCGGAATTACCTCTGGTAAATTATCCCGGAAAGAATCGACAGTAACTTTCGGCAAAATTGATTCCATCGCCGCCAAGCGAGGAAATACTTTTTTCAGCAAACCTGTTTTGCGGACAAGTTTTGGCAGTCCTAATTTTTGATAAATAAACAGTGGTACAAGCAAAGGTCGCAATCTGTGAGGATAAGGGAAAAGATTAAAAATCAGAGTGCGAATTACGTTGTCGGAAAAAGTGCGTTCCTGATTTCTAGTAACTTGGTGGCGAGTTGCGGAAATTAATTTGTCGTATTGAACTCCAGAAGGGCAAGTGGTAACGCAGGCCAAACAGCCCAAACAAGTATCGAAATGCTGTGAGGTTGCTTCATTTAAAGGTGCGTCGCCTTCGTTAATTGCATCCATTAAATAAATACGGCCTCTGGGCGAATCCATTTCTTTGCCGAGTACGCGATAACTCGGACAAGTTGACAAGCAAAATCCGCAGTGTACGCAAGTATCGATTAATTTTGGGTCAGGCGGATTGTTGGCATCGAAACCTGGGATTTCGAGGGTTTCTAAGTGGGGATTTTTTGCTAGAAAATTGCTTTCTTTGGCAGGTCTTAAATCGTCGCTGGGAACTTGAGATTTTTCTGAAGTTTGCATATATGGCAGAAAGAAGGAACAAGGAAGTTCGGCAACGGATTCTGTAACGGATGTAACGGATGTAACAGATGTCAGGAAGAAGGAAGAAGGAAGAAGAAAAAAAATTAGTTATCTAGGAGAGAATTCAGAAGCAATCGACCGTATGGATAAAGTGCAATTAAGAACGTCCTAAACGTCCCAACAAAAACTTCTCTTCTTTTCTCTTCCTTCGCGGTCTAGCGCTAACGCGCCGCTTCGCTAACGCGCCTTCGGGGTTCGTTAAAAAAAAATCTGGTACACCAATAATTCAGACTAGGAATTAAAAAAAACTGAAGTCCTGACTACAAAGTTTAAACTAAATACCGCTTATAAAACGATGGGGACTCAAGAGATTTTCCGGGTCAAACTGCTGTTTAATCCGGCGCATTAAATCGATCGCACTTCCATTATAGCCCCAAACATCTAACTGTTGCTTGATGTCGGTCGGCGCTGCTAAAACAGTCAGAAAACCGCCTTTAGCTTCGCACCCTCTGCGTACCTGCAACAACCTGTCCGCCGTCGCATTCTCAAACCGCAAAACCCCCAAACCGCTGCCTGCATGAATCCAAGCGTCCTGTACCGGCAATTCGTTAATGGCCGTTACAGCTTCGGACGGTCTGATTCCTATTTTGCAAATAATTGCCGACTTTGTGCCAGAATCCCACATTATTTCTGGCAATCTTTGCCAGAAATAATGCTCATCATTTTCGCAGCAGCTAGTGCCTTGCAAACCCAACTTTTCGCCAACTTCCAGCAAGCGGGCTGATTGTTGTTTAACACTTTCTGCGATACTTTGAAATCTGACGATTAATCCCGTGCCCTTTCCTAAGCCTAATTTTGCGACTAATTCAGGTGACAGCAAATCAACGGCTGTTGGTGTCAAAGCAGAGGATAATAAGATTTGAGCCGTTTGGGACAAAGCATTAACTTCCCCTGTCAGCACTACGGTTCCCGACGATTCAGGCAGCGGATAAACTCGGAAAGTTACTTGACTTATGACGCCCAATGTGCCGTAAGCACCAGTAAACAGTTTCATCAAGTCGTAGCCAGCGACATTTTTAACAACTCGACCTCCGGCTACGGCAATTTTACCGTCCGATCGCACAAAGGTAATTCCCAATAGCAAATCTCTCACCCCCCGATAGCGATGCCGCAAGGAACCCGCATCAGCAGTAGCGACAATGCCGCCCAAAGTTGCCTCTTGCGGATATGCTGGATCGATCGGCAAAAATTGACCTGCTGCAGCTAAAATTTGTTGCAAATCCCCAAACTTCATCCCCGCTTCCGCAGTCACGGTTAAATCGCCCACAGCGTGCTGTACAAGTCGATTGAGGCGCGAAGTGCTGACAGCCACAAGCCCCGCTGCATCAGGAGATACCCCTAAATTCCCCTTCAAAATACCCACTTTGACAACATCTTGCTCCCCCCTTGGTAGGGGCGGTGCCCCCGTGCCCGCCCTGGGCTGGGGGGGATCGGAGTCGAATTTAACTAAACCGCCCCAATCAAGTTTGCTGCCACTGCCACAGGGCAAGACGGCACAGCGATTTTGCCCAGCCCAAGCAATGACAGCCGCCAGTTCTTCCTGAGTATTCGGGTAAACGGTACAATCTATTTTCGTGTCGGGGGCAACTGCTTTTTCTACTCGTTCTTGCCAAAATGGCTCTGTATCTTGCCAGCGACAGATGCCAGCAGTCCCGACAATACTTTCTAATTCTTGTATGCTTACGTAATTTTCGGTAGAAAAAGATTTCATCAAGGTTATGAGACGCCCGGTAAAAAAAATTATCAAAACACTGCCTAAAACCATTAAATATTAATACGGGCCCGATATTCAAAACATGAAAAAACAAATGTCTCAAAACCGACTTTCTGTGGGAATTACCGGTCTCAACGAAGTGATTGGCGGCGGCCTAATTCCTCAACGCTCTTATTTAGTGCGCGGGGGCCCCGGTACTGGCAAGACTACACTGGGCTTTCACTTTTTGGCAGCAGGTGTGGCTCTGGGAGAAACGCCCCTGTTTATTACTTTAGGAGAACCGGAAGCGCAATTGCGGGCCAATGCCACAAGTCTCGGTTTTGATATGGAAGCGATGGCGTTCCTCGATTTGAGCCCATCGTCAGAATTCTTTACAGAAGTTCAGACTTATGACATTTTCTCCCCCTCCGAGGTTGAGCGAGAACCGACTACACAAAAGATTATCGAACAGGTACGGGCGCTCAAACCTGATCGGGTGTTTTTGGACGCGATAACTCAATTTCGCTACTTAGCTGCGGATGAGTTTCAGTTTCGCAAGCAAGTTCTGTCTTTTCTGCGCTTTTTGGTGGAAGGGGGGGCGACGGTGGTATTCACCTCCGAAGGCACATCAAGTGTTCCAGACGACGATTTGCAATTCATCAGCGACGGAGTAATTTATTTAGAACTGCGCCCTGAAGGACGCGCTGTGTCTGTCACCAAGCTGCGAGGCTCTAACTTCCGCAGCGGCCGCCATTCGCTGCGCCTGACTCAGGCTGGTATGGAGGTATTTCCGCGATTGCTGCCAGACAATTATCAGCAGGATTTTGTTGCGGAAGCGATTTCTTCTGGGGTTCCAGAAATCGACGAACTACTGCACGGGGGACTGGAACGGGGGACTGTGACGGTGATTAGCGGGCCTAGCGGCGTGGGTAAAACGACGGTGGGGGTTCAGTTTATGAAGGAAGCCGCAGGAAGGGGGGAACGATCGGTAGTTTACATTTTTGAGGAGTCAAGTTCTACTCTGCTGAAGCGCTGTGAATCAGTTAACATCCCGGTTGGGGCGATGATGGGGCAAGGAAGTCTTTCGGTGATACCTGTGGAACCTTTGCTCTACTCGCCAGATCAGTTTGCCTGTATGGTTCGCCAGGAGGTGGAGCAGGAAAAGACGCAGATTGTGATGATTGACAGTATTTCTGGCTATCAGCTTTCGATGCAGGGGCAAGATTTGGTGAACAATTTGCACGCTTTGTGCAAGTATCTGAAGAATATGGGAGTCACCGTTATCTTGATTAATGAGGTAGAAGCCATTAGCGGAGATTTTCGGCTGACCGAGATCGGGATTAGCTATTTAGCGGATAATCTTCTGTTTATACGCTATCTGGAACGCCAACTGCATAATAGGACAGAAATCCGCAAGGCGATCGGAGTAATTAAAAAACGAGTCAGCAATTTCGAGAGAACTCTGCGAGAACTCGAGATTACTCGCTACGGCATCAAAGTCAGCAAACCGATAGCGGGGCTGCGGGGCATTTTGAGTTCGGCGCCGGTGTGGATTGAGGGGGAAGCTGATCAAGATTGAATCGGGGTTTGTCCTGCTGTTTTGGGGCAAGTGCAGCTAATTTTGGAGTCGTGAATCTACTAATGAGTAGGGCGCGCAGCTCACCACTACCTGTAGGGGGCGCACCGCGCACCTCACCACTAGCCTAAGTTCTGGAAAACTTAAATATATTGGTAAATTTGTGTATTTTTCGACTTTTATAGCAGTTTTCACTTGTATGAAATAGAGTAGGGCACAGGGCGCGGAGCCGTGTCCTGTGTCAGATCATCTGTACTTCACTCAACTGAAAACCAATGTAATCCCTCGCCGAAAAGTAAGCTAATACCAGATAAAAAAAGAATCCAACTTTAGGCCACATCCCAACCCATATATAATCAGTCACTACCCATTCTAAAATCTAAAATCTAAAATCTAAAATGGTATAACCCGTATTCAAAGGAAGCTGATAGATGAATGAAAACTCAATAATTTTAGCCGTAGACCGCAATCATCGAAACTTGGAACTATTAGCACAATTTCTGAATAAAGAAGGATACCAGATGATCGCGGCTTATAACTTTGAAGATGTTGCACAAGCTATCAGTCAGCCTGCTAGGATCGGGATGGCTTTAGTAGATATTTCTGGTTTCGATCGCCGGATTTGGGAGTGCTGCGAACAACTGCGAAATCACCAAATCCCTTTTCTGATACTCTCGCCCAAACAAAGCGCTGCCATTCAGCACGAAAGCCTCTGCCACGGTGCTCGGAATATGTTGGTAAAACCTTTGATCGTTAGAGATTTGCTGGGAATTGTGCACACATTGCTAGGAGAATCTGCGTGAGTCAAATTTTATTGCTTGTCGAACAGAAAGAAAATCGCCGCTTGTTATTAGAATGGTTAGCTGTTTACTATGAGGTATTGCTGCCAAACTCAACAGAAAATAGTGAGGAGTTTTTACCATTTAATCAATCTTTTGACCTGGCGATAATTGACGGTATTTCCCTGAAACGCCACTGGGAATGGGTAGCCGCCCAAAAACAGGCAGAACAACCGGTATGCTTGCCTTTTCTTTTGATTACATCTCGCTCGGATGTAGGAATGGCAACGCAATTTATTTGGCAAAGCATTGACGATTTGATTATCGCTCCGATCGAGAAGATCGAATTGCAAGCACGGGTGGAGATTTTGCTGCGTTCGCGCCAGTTGTCTTTAACTCTCAAATTGTCTCACGACCAACTCGATCGCACTCTGCAAACAGCCCAAGAACTCAACGAGATGAAAACTTCTTTGCTGTACATGATTGCCCACGACGTTCGCAATCCTTTGAATTTCATCATCGGCACTACACAACTTCTTAGCAAGTACAAGTTGACATTAACACAGGAGAAAACCCAAGAACTTCTAGACAAAACTCAAGCCGCCGCAAAAGGCATAGATTTGTTATTAGATGATGTGCTGTTGCTGGGGCGTGTTGAGTCTGGAAAAACCGGGTTTTCCTTGCTACCGATAGATTTAGCAAAGTTTTGTAATGAGTTGGTAGGGGAATTTCAGAACAGTCTGAAGTTGAAACCTGAAAATGACCGGGTGACGCTGATTTTTGTAAATAACAATCCATCCGCGATGGCGTGTTTGGAGGTAAGCTTGCTCCGGCGCATTCTGGGCAATTTGCTGTCCAATGCTATTAAGTATTCTCCCCCAAATACCGAAGTAATTTTTGAATTAAAACTTACTGAAACTGAGGCTATTTTTTCAGTACAGGATGCAGGAATTGGCATACCTGTCGCCGACCAAGAACGGTTGTTTGATTCATTTTACCGGGCTAAAAATGTCGGTCGAATTCCCGGTACTGGACTGGGGCTGAGCATTGTTAAAAAATGCGTGGACTTGCACGGTGGCGAAATTACTTTGACCAGTGAAGAAGGGGTTGGCAGTACATTTACAGTAACGCTGCCGAGCGCAAAACCTGGAAAAAACCAAATCTCGCCTGCAACGGTTTAAACTAAATGCAGGCATTTGGGATAGTCATCGATGAATTTGACGCCTGGGTGAGGCTATAGGTGGTAGTGTGACCATGAGATGTATCCTCAAAAAACTGATAACAGCCGATTGTCAAGTGATGAAATTGATCAGCGTCGTTCCAGAAGTGATCAACGAGCGGGATAACTGCCGATCGACGAGCGGGAGAATTGGCGATTGTTCGTCAAAGCTCGATCGGCATCGTAATAAATGTTGAACGCACCCAAAAATAATGAGATACTATACAAAACTTATCCCCAGGTGCCAGACTTTATATTTCTGAAAAAAAGCGACCCAACAACCGTCACATCTTAGAGGATCTGATGAGTATTTTAACACTTTAAAAATGGTTAATCAACTCTTTTATGAATTATTGTCGGACTACAATCAATCAAGAGTTGAAGAGCGATCGCATGAGCTTTCAGGTGGAGAGTCCAACTGTTCAACTATTAATGGTTGAAACCTGATGTCTCCAGGTTCAATTGCCACTCTTCTCCACCAAGCTGGCAACAAGAGCAGCCAAAACTTACCCAAAGACACAGAACGCTGCTCGTGAACAAAAACCAAGGTCAGGAGAGCCACCAGTCGTAAAACGGCTGAGAGCGCAAACACCCCTGGCAAGCCACCGAGATTGGTCAAAGTGGCGAGAAAGCCACCAACGGTGATTCCCATTGCCCCAGTGACACCAGGAACCGCCGCCGCGATCGCAAAGTATATCGACTGATTCAACAGTGGTGCCACCGACATCATCAGATTACCACTGCACAGGTCGATCGCCGCCCACGTCCCACCACCGATTATGTGCAACAGCGGGAACCAGACCCATAGGAAAATTGGAGCCGTTCCACCTTCTAGCCAGAGTAGAGGGGTCAGAGCCACCAAAACTCCCACTACTAGCATAATCGGGCGATTCCCAACCCGGTCAGCCAGCTTCCCCCAAAAAACCAGCATCAGCAAGTTAGCACCAGCACCTAAACTGCTATAGAGCGTTACCACGCTGACATCTATATTTAGGTCATCCAGCAAGTAAAGATTAAAGAAGGGCGCGCTGACGTTAACGGCAAAGCTCCATAGACCAGAGTAAAGCAAAAACTTTAAAAAATTGGCTTCCTTGAGAAAGCTAAAAATTGTCCCTGTGGATGATTTTTCGCCTGTATCTAAATGGACGTGTACAAGCTTTGGGTTCACATCGGTCATAAAGAACTGACAACCTAGACTGATGAGGCCAAGTACAATTCCTAAAACCAAGATGGCACTGTAACCTTCGATCTTCCCACCGGGCCAGTTCGATACCACTAGAGCCAGCAACGGCACACCAATGAGATTCGTCAAGCTGACAGCACTATTGCGAAAGCCAAAATACCGCCCGCGCAACCGCTGAGGTACTAACGCTGCCAACCAGCTCAAGAAGGAAGCACGACCTAAAGATTCTAAGACTTGAGTTACCCAGATGATTGCCAATGTCAACTGCACTAGCTGATGTTGGGCCAGATGAAATGAGCCTCCCCACCAAAGAGCTGGCACGAGAATCAGCCACAGCAGTCGCGACATTCCGAAAATCCAGAAGGAATACCAGTGGCGGCTCTGTGTTCGGTCTGCTATATAAGCTCCGAACGGTTGGAGCAAATTTACCAGTTGAGGAATGGAGGCGAGCATACCAATTTCCACTGGACCAGCCCCCACATCGAGCAAGAAATTACTGAGCAACGCGCCGCCGATGATGCTGTAAAAAAGCGTAGCAAATACACCGTCCAAAGTTAGCGCTCTGAGGCTTGACCGAGTTTCCGGTTTGGAAAGTTTTAGAGGTCGATTGGTCAGAAGTACCGTCTCTGGTAAGGCTATATCCTCTTGGATTTCTTCCTGAAGAGGGAGAGGATTCGTTCCTACTAAGCTGTATTCTTCTTGTTTTTCGAGCATACTGGATAGCCAATAGATAAGCTGTGTAGCAGCTTAATTGTATAATATAAGATTAAGTATTTTAAGGAGCACAGCCATAGAAGTCAGGTAAAAATCCTCAGTCTAAAAATCCCAAATAAAGATTACTTCAAAAAATCAAATAAAATAAGACGACCCAACTTAGATAAAAGAAATTAATTTTATTAAACAGTGAGGGAAAATTGTCAAGAAATAGCTAATTTATTATAAATTTTCTCTGCGACATTAGCTTACTGCATGGTTCCTCGCGATCCAGATAAAATAGAGAAATTTTCCGATGGAAGAAGTCAAGGGAACTTGCGGAAAGCCACCTCTGAGTAGGAAAAAATGTTGCTAAAAATAATGAGTATTAAATCAAAGTTCTAAAGGAGCAAGGGCGCTCAATAACTCTTCTAGGATAAATCGCAACAAAGATTGAGTTGCTAATATTAAACCTAATCGGGCTTGGGCGAGTTTTGGCTGTATTATTTTGACTTCTCCCCAAATTCGGCAGTGGGTGTAAAAAGTCTGAAATGCTTCGCTCAAACTACTGGCTAATTTGAAATGATTGACAGGTTTTTCGGGGTTTTTTACCTCAAAAATAGGATATATATTGTCTAGCACTGTTAACAGTTGCGATATTAAACTGCGTTCGGCTGGATGCACTAATCGCAGTCGATCGCCCTCGTCAATCCAAGGGATAGGATTTGGACTCGCCAGCGACCAAATTTGTGGCGCTGTAGTGACATCTGGCTGGGCGATCACAATTATGCGATCGCGGTGGGCCATTCGCAGCAGGGAACAGCAGCGCGCGTGGCTGTACTGAATGGGAAACAGTTGATCGGCACACATAACAGGAGATAATATTCTAGATTCGGGAATTGGGAGGTTCGTTTGAGCTAAACGTTGCAACCAGACGGCTAAACCTGCATCAGTCAACTCCAGCTCAATAATTCCCGCCGGCGCGACTTTAACGGCGAAATCTGGGTAGCACAGCGGTTCGAGAGTTTCGGCCAACTCGGTCGCAATGGTCTGCGGTGTCTGCTGCCAAGTTTTAGCCAATTTCAGGGCGATCGCAGACACGTACAGCACCCGCGCGCTATCTTTACTCCGATTTAACGGAAATATTGCACCATTCTCAATTACTTTTTTAGCAAGAGGCATGTTGCCTGTTCCACAAGAAAATTCATCTCTTGTGGAATGGGCATCTTGCCCGTTCTTGAGAATGATGTCACCTATGAGATTTAATGGAATTTTCCCTAGTGCCTCTTGCTGGGCGATCGCGCTTTGGAACCTGGAAAGCAAGAAACACTTCACTGTAACTTCCGGGCACTGCTCCATACTTGCTGTATCCATATCGGCTCATCCTACCGTAAGAGCAACGATCGACTGTTACCACTTCCACTGTTCTTGTACGTTAAACTGCTGATGTCAGAGATAGTCGATCGGCTCCCCCGATCGGCGCTAAATCGAATTAATACGTTTTCTAGCGATTTTTTTGCTAAAAATACAATAATTTACGACAAATTTTTTGCTGAACTCTACCATTTTGATGTATTTTTTGCTACATTGAATTTTTCGGTAAAACTAAGAAAAGTCAGCATAGTTAAGAAGCGTGCAAGCTTGATCGGGGGTTGGTTGTCTCACTTGGTATCGCACTGCTGGCAAAAGCTGTTTTTCTCACTATTACACTATTAAATATATCCCAGAGCCTCACTTATGCAATCAACTTCCACACATCTAGAGACTATCGATCGACCTTTTATCACTTGGCAGCGAATTATCGACTGGGCCCAGGAACACTACCGCTGCCGGACTTTTAGCAAAGACGAGCGGATTCCGGCAAGACCCGGACTGCTCTATTTAGTCCAGAAAGGTTCTGTGCGGCTCGTAGGCAGCGCTCAAGTTAGCGCCGCAGCGGCAAAGTCAAAATCCGCTGACAAAACTACAGAAGAAGCTTTTTTGGGCTTCGTCGGTGCCGGTCAGCCCTTTGAACTGGTTGCTCAGTCTCCGTTTACTCTCCAAGCTTACGCTCATGCCGATCAAACTCACGTAGTGTGGATGTATTGGCACGACTTGGATAATTGGCCTCACTTTCGTAGAGAAATTTTGGATGCGTTTCGTTACCAACACCAGCGGAAACTTCTCTGGCTGAGCACTTTGGGACAGCGCCGGACGATCGACCGACTGTTGGGGTTTCTCACTTTGTTGATCGAGGAGTTCGGCGAACCTTACGTAGGTGACGGCGAACCAGAGGTGGTTCGGGGCTACCGGCTGCCTTGGACTTTGACGCACGCTCAAATTGGCAGCGCAATCGGCTCAACGCGGGTGACGGTGACGCGGCTGATGGGTAAGTTGCGATCGAAAGGTTTGATTAATACTGAGGATGATAATTTAATCTGTTTGCCGGCTAAGTCTAACCCCCAAAAGACAAAAAACCAAAAGCAGGACGTAGAAGATTCCTTGGAAGATTCCCTGGAAGATGAAGATTCCCTGGATGATGAAGATTCCCTGGATGATTCCCTAGATGATGAAGATTCTCTCGAAGAATCTGCATAAAATCCGGCGGGAAATTGCTAACAAACAGCGCGTCACGATTAGTTTTGGGCAGTCGCGCTCGATCACTCGACAGTGTAGGATGAATTGTGTAAAATTTTCCCGTTCTCGAAAGGTGCGACTGACAATGACCGATGACAAGCAAAAATCTTCAATCCCGAACAATCAGCAACGGGTGGTATTCTGCGACTTTGACGGCACGATAACTGTTGAAGAAACTTTTGTGGCAATGCTCAAGCATTTCGCACCGGAACTGTCGTCTCAACTGATGCCTGAAATATACGCTAGAAGGCTAACTTTGCGATCGGGAGTGCGGCAGTTACTAGAGTCTATTCCCTCGGAACGTTACGGGGAAATTGTGGAATTTTCTAGGGCAAAGCTGATGCGGCCGGGATTGGTGGAATTGCTGGATTTTTTGGACGAGAAAAAGGTAGATTTTGCGATCGTTTCCGGCGGTCTTCGGATTATGGTAGAGACGGTAATGGGCGATTTGGTAAAGCGGGCGAGCGTTATTTACGCTGTGGATGTGGACGCTAGTGGCCCTCGCTTGCAAGTCAATTCTAAGTTTGAAGGAGATGAGGAATTGGTGTCTAAGGTGCGGGTGATGGGCCAGCACCCGGCCCAGGAACAGGTGGCGATTGGAGATTCGCTGACGGATTTTAATATGGCTTTGCAGGCTTCGTCGGTGTTTGCGCGCGATCGGCTTGCCGAGTATCTAGACGAACAACAAAAGCCTTATACTAAATGGGATAATTTTTTTGACATTTTGGAAAATTTGTCCCAAAAATGGAATTGAAACTATCGCCTTTCTCAGGTAATATAAATTCCGTTTGCATCGGTATTGTATGATGTTAAATTTTGTAGGGGAGGGTTCACCAACAATAATTGCCCATAATAAACAATATAATAAACCCGCCCCCGTGCAGATAAGTCCGATGCTACCGAATTTGATATAACGTGTGTACGGATTACCCTACGTTTAGATAGGCCAGCACAATTCCTATTAACGCAAAAAGTAGATTAAAAACTGAGGATTTGTAAAGAATGAGTGGCGATTTAAGATCAGATTTAATTGCAGCAGCCAAACATTTTTACGATCGCGGTTGGATGGTTGGGACTGCTGGTAATCTTTCAGCCCGCTTACCCGATGGCAGTTTTTGGATTACTGCTAGCGGCCGTGCGAAAGGGCAGTTAACTGAACAAGATTTTATCAGAATGAGCTCAGACGGCGCAATTGTCGAGCAACCTGTTGCCGACAGCCGCCCTTCGGCCGAAACCAGCATTCATTTAGCCGTTTACAATTGTTTTCCAGACGCTAAAGCTTGCTATCACGTCCACTCCATCGAGGCAAATTTAGTTTCTCGGCTGACTGTAGGAGATGCAGTGCCTTTACCCGCGATCGAAATGCTGAAAGGTTTGGGGGTGTGGGAGGAAAACCCGCAAGTGTCGATACCCCTCTTTACAAATTATTTAGAAGTCCCTAAGATAGCCAAGGAAATTTGCGAATTTTTTGCCATTTGTGCGCCCTCTGTACCCGCTTTATTAATTCGCGATCACGGCATCACAGTCTGGGCAGACTCGCCAGCCGCTGCCTACAATTACGTAGAAATTGTAGAATACATTTTTCGCTATACGATCGCAGCCCGCCAATTAAATTTAGATTTGAGATTTGAGAGTAGAGATTGAGCTGTGCATGAATTCCGAGGCTTAGGAATTTGAAATTAGGAAACGAGCAAACGTCCAAAATAGACAACATTTATGGCTAAATATACCAGGATTTTATCGATAGATGGAGGCGGAATCAGAGGAATTATTCCCGCGCAAGTTTTAGTTAGCGTTGAGTTAAAGCTGCAACAAAAAAGTGGCAACCCAGATGCGAGAATAGCTGACTATTTTGATTTAATCGCCGGCACGAGTGCGGGAGGAATTTTAACTTGCATCTATTTGTGTCCCGATGCCGAAAATCCCAGCAGACCTCGGTGGGCGGCCCAAGACGCTGTTAATTTTTCGATTAAGAGTGGTCGCGACGTTTTTCAGACTTCATTGTGGCAAAAAGTCAGATCTCTAGATGGTTTGAGAGATGAGAAATATCCCAGCGATCCCTTAGAAAAATTATTTTGGCAACATTTTAGAGATTGCAAACTCAGCGAACTGCTAAAACCTTGTTTAATTTCCAGTTACGACATCGAAAGGAGAAAAGCTCACTTCTTCGATCAAATAGATGGTCAAAAATGTCCAGCAGAAGACTATTTTATTAGAGATATCGCCAGAGCCACATCTGCCGCTCCCTCTTATTTTGAGGTTTCTAAAATCTACTCGTTTAGCAATAAATGCTATGCTTTAATTGACGGGGGAGTATTCGCAAACAATCCGGCACTTTGTGCCTATGCAGAAGTTAGAAATAAATTCAGAATTCCTGACGATAGCCCCGAAAAAAGCCCGACAGCAAAAGATATGGTAATTTTATCCTTGGGAACTGGAGAAGCTCAGAAAAAGTTTCCCTACGAAAAAGTTAAAAATTGGGGTCAAGTTGAGTGGGTTGAGCCTTTAATTAATATCATGATGACGGGAGTTGCAGAAACTGTAAATTATCAACTCATCCAAATTTATGATGCGGTTGAAAGACCGAATCAATATTTGAGAATTACTCCCGATTTGAGCCATGAACAACCGCTGCAGATTGATGATGCCTCGGAAGAGAAAATATCAGACCTGCTGAGAATTGGCAAAGAGCAAGCTGACAAGAATAATGAACAGTTGGATAAGTTTATCGACTTATTACTTGCGGAGTTGTCCTAGGGTTTTAGATTTTAGATTTTAGATTGGGAAATGAGTGATGATTACCACAGAATCAATCACTGCCAATCAAAAATCTAAAAAGGTAGAGTAAACCAACCGCAGCGCAGGCAGACTGAAAATATATGTTGACAAATCGTGCAATAATTGCTGTAGGATTGCCGAAAATCTCTATGTGGCAGTGCCTCGCCCTGTTTGCAATTAATCGCGAGCCCTCCGTCATTGGTTAAAAAAGACCAAGAAAAGTACGATCGACATTTAGATGAAACCTTCAATAACAGGTGGTTTCAGCGGTTTTTTGTGACGTTGTTCCTGGGTGGCCAAGTGCTGCTACGCATAGTCCAAGGCAAAATTGACCGCCGCAAAATCATGGAACATTTAGTAACAGTAGGCCTGGATTCTTTGCGATCCGTGCTGCTAATAGCCTTTTTTGGTGGCATGATTTTTACCTTTCAATCCGCCCGAGAATTGGTTCGCTTTGGGGCAGTTGGGGCGGTGGGAGGTCCTTTTGCTGTAGCATTTTGCGGCGAATTAGCACCACTTTTAACGGCGGGTGTGGTGGCGGGACAAGTAGGTTCGGCCTTTGCGGCGGAGATAGGAGAAATGCAGGTGACGGAACAAATAGACGCCCTGTATATGTTAAGAACAAATCCGGTTGATTATTTAGTAGTGCCGAGGGTGATAGCTTGCTGCATCATGCTGCCGATTTTAACAATTTTTTCGGTAGCGGTGGGGATTTTGGGCGGGCTGTTTGTGGCGGTTAATTTTTATAATTTGGAACCGTCGGTATTTTTGGAATCGGTGCGGACTTTTTTGGGGCCTGGGGATTTAGTAACTGTGGTGATTAAAAGTTTTATTTTTGGGTTGATAATTGCCCTTGTCGGTTGCGGTTGGGGATTGACGACGATGGGCGGAGGAAAAGGAGTAGGCCAAGCTGCAACGGCGGCGGTGGTAACTTCTTGGGTGTTGATTTTTGTCGCGGATTTGTTTTTATCGCTGTTGATGTTTCACGAGTTCGGGATGCCGAGAAGTTGATAATCTGGGCGATTATAGCCGGAGTCAGAAGTCATTCGATTTTAGATTTTAGATTTTAGATTTTGGATTGACCCCACGGATAAATGCGGGGACTTGAGGATTTTAGATTTTAGATTTTGGATTGATTCCATGGATAAATCACGTGGCGAGTACTATCAAGAAATTCTTGGTCAAGATGCTTAAATATTAATGATTTGAACAATCATCAACGCCCTACGCCGCCAAGGCCATTGCTATAAAATCAACATGAAGATTTTTTAAACCACAGATGAAGGCAAATAAACGCTGATGCAATTTTATCAGCGTTCATCCGTGTTCATCCGCTGATATCTGCGGTTGAAAACTCTCAACTTCCGATGGCAGATTGGAGAAAGGAGGGCGATACACTCGAATTGCCTGAATAGGCACTTTCCCATCTGTTTCGGTAACGATTTCGAGGGTGTGTTTGGAGTTGCTCAAATTCTGAGCCAATGTTGTATAATACTCGCGGCTTGAATCTGTAATTTGTGGAGGAACGTATGAATCAACAAACATTGGTCGCACCTGCCAGGAAATTTCAAAGCCTTTAGGCGTCGGTTTTTTAGACTCTTCATAAGAATTTTTCAGCCACCAGTTTCTCGGCTCAATCACGACGCGGCCAGAGTTTGAGACAAACATTTCGTCGTTTGTACCGCTGCCGTCGTAACCTGTTTTAGAACCTACAACGTCAAATTTAAACTTGCTAGCGTCGCTGTTAATCTCAGTAATTATGGCTTTCCAATCTTCGACAATTAGCGGTTTTTGGCTGGATACTTGGATGATTGCCGGCCAAGAGACGCCAAGGCTAAGGCTAGGTCTGGTGATGGTGTAAAGTTCAGGAAATTCTGAGGGTTTTTTGCTGTCGATCGCAATTCTAGCAGAAATTGCCTTGCCGTTGAAGGTTTTATCGGCGATCGCATCTATTCTATTCCCTTCAAATTCTAAAAGCAACTTGCCATCTTGCCACTTAACATCCCTGCCAACTGTATAGGTTTTCACTAAATCCTGCGGCGGTTGAGGAGAATTTGGCTTGTATCGCAGATGGGGTTTTATCAGAGCAGCTAGGAGAAAGTTTCCCCAATCATTGAGGTGAATGCTGTCGCTCAATAGCTGTTTGGGCTGCAAGCGATTATCTTTCAAATACCTGCGCCAAGGTTCGCGAATTTCCGCGATTTCGCAGCCGTATTTATCGGCCAACTCCGGCAGCCATTGAGTAGAATGAGTGTTGTGCCATTCGTATCTGCTGACTGAATTTGGATCGTCGCTGTTGCCTGTCGGCATCCAGTCGATGTGGTCTGAATGCAAGAGTATTTCGCTAGCAGTGCGGTTGCGGACATTAGCAATTATGGCTTCGTAATCTTCACCGCCTCCGTAGACGTGAAAAATGAGCAAGTCTGGATAAAAAGGATACAAATCGTGTTCGCTGGGACGGATTAAAATCGGGGCGGGAAATCCTCCGATTGCCCGATTTTCCACAATTAAATCTGCATTGGGAAATCGCTGTCTCAAATCCTTTACTACATCTTTCCACCAATCTTGTTCTGTGATGGATTGACCGTAGAATAGGATACGCACTTGGCGGCGGTCTGTTGGAGTGCTAGCTGCAAGTAGCCCCATCGTCCTTTGAATCCTCGCTCCAAAAGTAGCATTATTTGGAATAGGAGCGGGTGGGGGGAATGGCGTATCGGCAGCTATTTTTTTAATGAGCGGAACTAACAGAAAGCTCAGACACAAAAAAAGCAGCCACAAGTAGCGATAAATTTTGGATTTTCTGCTATTTTCTTGTTTTGCCATTGTTTTATTTTTCCCTGTCCGTTGCACTTCGCTCAAGGCGACTGTGGGATGAATGCTACGCCTCTAATCAGTAGCTTTAGGGTGCTTATGGGCGCACCTCACGAGTAGCTGTAGTGTAGGCTGTATGGAAATATGTTACCAAATTGAGCGCGACAAAAAGTGATATAATGCCTGCTAATTAATTGCACTCCGATCGATCGCACGTCAAATGGATTACAAAACAGCCCGCAGTTTTCTGATCGACCAAGGAACCGCCCTGGAAACCAAGAAAAATCCCGACGCCTTCCTGATGCGTCTCAAACAAGGTCAACCGCCCGTACCGGGACAGGTGACATCGATTTTATTAGCTTTAAAAATATTGTTTGAAGGGCTGCAAGAGTCTCCAATGCTCGATCGACAATTAATCTCGGCACTGCATTTACTCTCAGTAGAAGGTTTGCAGCAATTTGAAGCTGGACTCCGCAGAGGAGTTTCTTGGCCGCCGCTGCTGAAGGAAGACTTAAATCGAATTGCGATCGCAGTCAAGAATATATTTTCCGGCGTCTGGCAATAATTAGCTCAGCAACCACCGATCCCAATACCCACCGCCAGCAAACTCAATTTTTTTTCTACATTTTTTTCTACAATTTTTTGTAAAAATTTATGTTAATCTTGCTACATTTACCCTCTAATTGTGGCATCTTAATATAAGAATCAGTTCTCACAAACACTTGGAGAGACTACCATGAACGCCGAAGAAAAAGCTAGACAACTAATTGCACGAGAAAGGCAGCATAGCGAACACTTGCACGACTCTATGCTCAACCGTTCCTCCCACGAGCTAGAAACACATGGCGAGGGAATTGCTGAAGAAAAAGCCAGAGAATTAATGGCTCAAGAAAGGCAGCACAACGAACACCTGCACGACTCTATGTTAAGCCGTTCCTCCCAAGAGGTAGAGGCATCGATCGCACCCGATAACACTGACAAATAAATTTTGTTAACACAAGACTTACGGACACATACCAATAAACCTGGTTTTTATACCATTTTTCATACCATAACAAAGGGATGTAAAAATGTTTTTGTATAAACAACCAGGTTTCTGAGTCTTGCAATAGTTCAGCACAGCAAAACTCTACTCAAATCGAGGAGGATTTTAGGTGCAATCAAAACAGCCCTTGCTCGGTTGGCAGCCGCTATCACAAGCATCCACGCGCAATATATAGCAATAGAAAATGCCAGGTTCTACTCCTCGCGAAAGCTTTCGAGGGATGCCAAAAGAGCTGGCAGTCCCGCTAGCGCAGCCGACACCAGAGCCTCATCTTTGTAAACTCGCGATCGCAGAATACGGGTACTTTTAGACGCAGAGGTGAAAGAGCCTCGCCGTTGGGAATTTTCGGTTTCCAGCCGCCCTAAATTTCTTGTTTCTCGCGTCACGCACAACATAGCAGTATCCTCGCAGTATCGTCAATAAATCCCTAAATATGCGCCCGTAAAATTTCTCACGGCTTGCTGTATGTTTCTATTATTACTCAGATAGGTAACAGAGATGAAACCATGAAATAATTATTCACGATAGCTAGGGATAAACTTAAACTGCTTAACGGCTTTTATTAATTTGTTACACGGCTGGTTTGTTTAAGCCGATCGCCCGCGACGACACATACACCAGCAATCCAAATCACCGATTTTACAGGAGGAACGCGGATCAATGATGCTAACTCTTAGTCCAGCAACAGTGATAGCTCAAATCAGGCCGACTGTCGAAAGCTTGCGCGACGGAGACTACCGCTACCGAGACTCTTTTGCGATCGATCAACCTTTTCGAGAAATCCAATTTCGCAAACAAGACAGATACATCACCGGCAGCGATTCCGACAAACGCACGGGCAAAAGTTACTGCTTCCGGGGCATCCCCCAGCACAACAACATTATTAACATCACGGTAGCGATCGAAATTTCCCCAAAAACAGCACAGGAAACCGAGTGGAAATTAGCACCGGGAAACCCCATTAATTTCGACAGGCTTTATCCCCTGCAAGCAGGGCCGGGATTAGACTTGTACAAATGTTTGACCGCATTTTTACCAAAATTGAAGGATTAGTTATATCAATTCCGGTTACACCGGAATGACTGTTGACTGTTGAAGGATGTGTCGAAAAACTGAATATTTTAGTGTTAACTGTTGACTCGATTTTATAATCCCGATGCAACCGGAAACTATGTTATTCGTTACTTGTTAGTGGTTATTTCTTAATCGCTTTGGCTTGTTAATAATCAATAACATTCGTTAACAGTTAACAATTAACCGTCAACAGCCAACATTTAACTCCCTAAGAACCAGAACCAGCATTTTCCAATTCTTCCCGCAGCATTTCCCGGTAGACTTTCGGCAAACGAGAACTCATAGAATTGTTCTCAATTCCATATCCCAAACTCGTCCAAGTTCCCGAAAGCATCCGCAATACATCAGTTAATCTTTCCTGGCGCAACATCTCAGGAATATCAGCTTTCCAAAACTTGCGATCGCTCAACCAAGCATAAACCACAGCATCCTGATCTTCTGGTTCAAAACTGTAATCTTCCCAGAATAAAAAATTAGCACGACGTGCCTGATAACGCTTCGCCTTCTCCTTCCAAGTCGTAGTCAGAAATTGATACCTGCCTGCAGCGGTAGTACACTTGCCTCGATTCGGGCCATTAACAATCTTCACGCACCAGTCAGGATGGCGGCTCAAATCTAATATATATTTGCCACCGTAAACAACGTGATAAGGTCGAGCAACATTCGACTCGCTAGCAGAAATAGTACGCATCAGAGCTCGAATGTAAGGATCTCCGGTTTTTATAGCCAGCGGCGGAAATTTTCCCACCCCGCTTACCGACTGCGATAACTGCTGATTTCCCCGCAAACTGTCAACCAAAAAAACACCGCCGCCAATCACAGCGCCGATTAAAAGTATAAATCCGAGGATTTGAATCTCCGATCGCCTCAGCAAACCTATTTTTCGACGGCCGAATTTCTCAGCTTCTAGCCCAGTCATTTCCATTTCCGAAATTTCGACCCATTTTCGCGCCGCCCGCATCCGGCGCACCCGAAAATCGTATTGATATAGCGGCGCGGCTACCAGCGTTAGACTCGATAAAACCCCCGCCAATTTGCTCAACCAGAAATCTAATTCACCCGCTACCGCAACATTTGTTAGAGTAGATATTCCTGTTAGCAACTGGGCCGGATCGATCGATCGCGCTGGCCAGTAAAAAATCGCAAGTTGCACCAACAGCGACAGATTAAAGGCAAAAAAAATCACTACAACAGCATTCAAGCCTTCTTGCAAGTGCGATCGAATACTCGTATGCCTGCGCTTGAACTTGCGCGCCACGCGAAAGCGCCCCGGCAGCATAATTAGTAAGGGATTTAAGATTTTGACGGCGAACAAGTGAAACACAAAAAACACAGGCAACTGAATCAGCCACGCCGCCAGCAGTAGAGTCAGAAAGCCGATATCGTCGCTGACAAAAGGAATGCCCCGGCGAAGGACAAAACTAAAACTCTGAGCGAGAGCAAATGCCCTTAACCACGAAATCGGATAGGGGAACCAAGCTGGCCACTTGAGAGTTTTCATGCTGAGAGAGGGAAATTTTAACGGCGAATCGTAAAACTATTAAGATTTTGCCAGATTTGGCGATCGGAAAATTGTTGTAGGGTGCGTCAGCCCAAATCTTTGACCCAAATCACATCTTGCACCATTCTCGATAAGCCTTTTTTGGGCGGGCAGAATGCCCACCCCACAAGAAAATGCACTTTTTGTGGAACAGGCATCTTGCCTGTTCTTGACAATTGTGCAACATCTGTTGGTTTTTTGTCTGACCGAAAGCATCCAGGATACAAGCCCCCGGATTCATTCCGAAAGCAGACTCAGGACCCAGAAATAAAAAACCTGTATCAGATGAAACTTGCCCCCCGAATTTATCGGTGGGGTCAATGCTTCAATCTAAAATCTAAAATCTAAAATCTAAAATCGATTGACGCACCGAACCCAAGCGAGGCTAATTCAATCAAACCACACTGGCAAACAACTCCTCAAAACTCTTTTGCGGAGCCTCCGACTTCGCCACAATTTCCACAACTTTGTTGCGAGAAGTGGGCTGAAACAGCGCCTCCACGCACACTTGGGCTACCTTGGTGCGGGGAATGCTGCTCTCAAACATTTTGTCGGCACCAGTCATGACGATCGCATCTGAATTATCCTCATTTTTGAGACCGCCCGGACGGACGATCGTATAAGTTAGGCCACTTGTTTGCAAATATTCCTCGGCTTGCTTTTTCCAAACCAAAATCAGCCAGAACAAATTCAGTGGGTGAAAAAACTGAGAGACGCACAGAGAAGTCACAAGCACAAAATGCTCAATGCCCTTAGCCTTAGCTGCATCCACCAAATTTTTAGTACCTTCAAAATCCACCTTGTAAGGCGCTGTCGGGTCAAAACCAGGGGCCGCCCCTGTCGCGCACAGCAATACCGTACTATCGCCGATGGCATCGCCCAGGGAAGTCGCATTTAATACATCCCCCGTAACTAACTCAGCCTCCGGTGGTAAAATTTGTCTCGCTGTGTCTAGATTTCGGACTAAGGCGCGCACGGGAATACCTCGCTTGACCAATTCTGCGACGATACGGCGGCCAGTCTGACCTGTGGCTCCTGCTACAAATGCTTTCATAAGTCGAGTTATGCTGAACTAGGGTAAGTTTTGTTACTATCAATTTCTCAATTGTAGGGAGGAAACTTCCTTAACACATCCCCAACCAGATTGATTGGCGTGTATAACAGGAGAGCATACGATGAAGCAGGATTCCGCTGAATATCAAACTGTTGAAGCTTCTGACGAAAATTACTACCCAGATGGGAGTTTCCAACAGTCGGAAAGTGGAAACGCGGATGCAGCAGAGGAAGTTG
Organism: Microcoleus sp. Pol8_D6; assembly: GCF_036700965.1. Lineage (NCBI taxonomy): Bacteria > Bacillati > Cyanobacteriota > Cyanophyceae > Oscillatoriales > Microcoleaceae > Microcoleus > Microcoleus sp. Pol8_D6. The sequence continues at coordinate 38,195 of NZ_JAUBPW010000014.1, forward strand.
AGCCGATTTGGTTTCACACGCATTTTGAAGACAGCATGGAGATGTACGCCGATGCGGAGACGGTGGCGCAGCATTTGAACAACCACAAGACTTGGTTTTGCCAGTGCGCTTCGCCGATGAAGGCCGAGCCGCTCGGAGAAAACGGCTATGATTTATTAATCGGGCGTTTTGGGGCTTTCGGCTACCGTGTGGAAGCGAGAATTGGTTTAGAGTTGCTGCCGCCGGATGCTGAAGGCTGCTATTTGATTAAGACTATTCCGGTTCCGGATTATACCTCGCCTGGGTATGAAGTGGATTTTCGATCGGCAATGAAGCTAGTGGAGATACCGTCTCAGGAATTTGCCGCCGATTGGCCGAGCTCGGAACGTGCTAAGCTGCCGCCTGCGATTACCATTACTACGTGGAAGCTTGATTTGGCTGTGGGAGTTTGCTTTCCTAAGTTTATTCGATCGATGTCTCAACCTTTAATAGAAAAAACCGGCGATGCGCTTTTGGAAAAAATCATCAAACAAGTTAACCGGCGCTTGACTTATAAAACTCAGGTTGTTTTTCACGAAAGTTTGGGCATTCCTTTTCCGAAAAATCCTAAGAAACCTTAACGAGACTTACGCTCTAAGCTGTACTGCATTTAAATTGTATGTTAAGTGCGGGATATCCTGCCCAACCCCTACTCCCCACAAGAGTAAAGATTTATTTTACTCTGCAATTTAAATGCGGATTAGCTTAACTCACATTTGTAGGGTCTGCACTGCACACATTACTCATAAGTTAGACTTCGGCGTGAACGTTCACTCGCACAATTGTAGATTAAATTATTGGGAATAACTGATTGTGTATGGGTTGGGATCACGAGTCTACAGTTGCTTTTTTGAAACTGATATCACTGTCTCCGGGTGGTTAGGAGGCGCCTTATGCCTATGTTTTTGAATCCAATACTTGCTTGAACAGTTAATCCCTATCATCAAGCTATTGCTAATAAAATTTAAGGGTAAGGTCATGATTGCATTTGACATATAGCAATCCTTGCAGGAGTCGTAATTTTTTTACCCACTCCAACCCTCCCCGAACCCGCTGGGAGTCCGTAAGAAACTCACAAAGGATTTACAATTGCTATATGCTGATTTATTATCACCGGAATTAGTTTTTATTATAGGTCAATTTAGCACAGAGTTAGACACAATAGTTTCAAGTCAGATGCCATCAAGTTCGAGAGCATTGTTATTAAAAGATTCTGCTTCTGTCATAATGCTTTCCCTCCTTATTGCCTCATGATTAAGCAATGTAGCCGACGCAGTTCAAAGCGGGTTCCGATCGCCCTCCGAAACCAGCAAGTGTCTCAGATCACAAGGCAGATCGATCGCCCTCACTGCCCAAAAACCTAAAATTATGTCACCTTAAGTAAGGGGTTATAAAATAACTCTTGCCATATCCCTAGAAAGTTATGACAACGAAACTAAGAGCTACACACACAGAGAAAATGGAGAGAGACTTGCACCAGTTGAGGGCAGACCAAGAACTGATTCTCAACCAAGTAGACAATGCGATCGCTCTGTTCGACTCGTCTGACTGCTTAGTTTTGTTTAACAAAAAATTGGCCGCAATGTGGGAACTGTCCCCCGAATGGCTGGAAACAAAGCCGAAGTGTCACTTGCTGTTTGCGGAAATTGTCGATCGGGGTTACTTATCTTTTCAACAGTGGCAAGACTTTCAGCAAGCACTCGAAAAATCTCAGCATGAAAGTTTATCATTTTATTTCGAGCAATCCAATGCGGTTTGTTTGGAGGTGTGCGCCACGATTACCAACAGCGGCGGACGGCTGTTTACCTTTCGAGACGTTACGGTATATCAAAACTCCCAAGCTAGTTTGAACGCAGAAGTCAGACGGCTGAGATTTCTTTTGGGTTTAACCGAACGCCTGCAAAAGTCTGACAGTTTGCAAGAAATAGGTCAGTTTGCCCTCACCTATCTAGTAGAGGCAATGAATGCAGCTTTCGGAGATGTTAAGGTGATTAACGGCAAGGGAAGCGATCGCCAAGCGTCGGCGATTTCCAACCAAGTTTCTAGTCAATTTTTGGCTACTTACGGGGAACCCGTAGTCGCAGGAATGCAAGAATTGCTCGACCAAGGCATTCCCTACGGCATCGGTTTGCTGTGGGAAGTGGTGAAAACTGGTAAACCTGTGTTTGTCGAGGATTATGCCCAACATCCCAATGCCGTGCCGGAATTTCGGCATCCGGGAATCGGACAACTGGGCATTTTTCCGATCGCAGCCACCGACGGTACAATTATCGGCGTACTGACGCTGGAGTCCCGCAACGTCAAAAAACTGCAAACCGCCCTCAACCAAGAAGTGCTGGAGGCTGCTTGCCGGACTCTGGGCGCCGCGATCGAGCGAGCTCAGACACAAGAGAACCTGCGCCAAGTTAACGAAGAATTAGAGTATTCTTCTCAGTTGAAATCCGAGTTTTTAGCCTCAATGTCCCACGAATTGCGGACGCCTCTCAACAGCATTCTCGGCTTTTCTGACTTGCTGCTGCGGCAAACGGCCGGACAGTTGAGCGATCGACAAATCAACTATGTAGAACTGATCGAAAAAAGTGGCCAGCACTTGTTGCAGCTAATCAACGATATTCTCGATCTTTCTAAAATTGAAGCCGGGAAAGTAGAACTAAACTTACAGCCTGTTCGCGTTCAAGAACTTGCGACAGACTGTATGAAAATGATGCAGCCACGGGCAGACAAAAAGCGGATCAGTTTGTCTTTAGAACTCGACTACCGCATTACTAACGTTTTGCTCGACGAACGGCGAGTGCGACAAATTGTGATTAATTTACTTTCCAATGCCATCAAATTTACCCCCGAACAGGGACAAGTTAAACTCAGCGGGCGTCTGGTCTACGGCAGTGAAATAGACGGCGACTACCGGCCGGATTGTTCTCCTGTAAATGCCAGCACTCCTTATTTTTGTTTTGAGGTGGAAGACTCCGGCATCGGCATTCCTCAAGACCGCTGGCACTTGCTATTTCGACCTTTTCAACAGGTCGATTCTTCCTTGACTCGGAGGCACGAAGGTACAGGTTTGGGTTTGGCTTTGACTAAGCGTCTGGCAGAATTGCACGGGGGAACTGTTTCTTTTCAATCTGTTTGCGATCGGGGAAGTCTTTTCCGCGTTTGGCTGCCGTTGACGGAGATGCGTCAACAGTTGGGAAACTTTGCTTCTTGTGCTTTGGATACCAAGTTAGTTCCTGCTTCTGCGATTGCTTTACCAATTGCCAGGAAGCGGATTTTGGTTGTCGAAGACCAGCCTTTTAACCAAATGTTAATTTCTGAGGTGATGGAATTGGAGGGGTACGGGGTAGAGATACTCGCGGATGGGAAGGCGATGGCCGATCGTATTCTCGCCGCCTCTGCTGCCCCGGAGTTACTGCCGGATTTGATTTTGATGGACATTCAGTTGCCGGATGTTGACGGCTTTGAGTTGATGCGCCGAGTTAAAGCAGATCCTGTCTGGGACTCGGTACCGATGATTGCGGTGACGGCGATGGCGATGCCCGGTGACAGTGAGAGATGTTTGGAAGCTGGCGCTTCTGCTTATTTGAGCAAGCCACTGGATTTAAATTTGACGATCGCTACAGTCCGTTCTTTTCTGGGCTAACAATAATTATTTGCAGTTCCAGCACTGCCATTTAGGATAATTGATAACAACAAAGGTTAAACTCAAGAGTAGATAAATATGTATATGACTTGCCCGCACTTGCCTCCGAAAGCCGGTTCCTACGAAAAATATCGAGTTTAGTAACGAGAAATATACGCATCAACCAGTTTTCGAGCTTCCCCACGCGCAACTCCCGAGCTAAATTCAATATATTAGATCATATTCCATGTCAAACAAGTCGCCCTGCATCATGTTGGTTGATGACGAGCCAGCTAATCTGACTTTACTGGAAGAGTTATTGCACCTGAAAGGATACGCTACAGTATCAGCCCTATCTGGCCATGAAGCCCTCTCCCTTGCCCGGGCATCTCGACCCGATTTAATTTTATTAGATATTATGATGCCGGAGATGAACGGTTTTGATGTGTGCGAGAGCCTGCGTAAGGATACGGCATTGCAAACTGTACCGGTGATTTTTTTAACTGCCCTCGATGACGATATGTCTCGCATCAAAGGGTTAGAAATGATGGCCGATGATTATTTGACAAAACCTTTTAACAGTCGTTTGTTGCTGGCAAAAGTTGAAAATATTTTGCAGTTGAGTCAAATGCGATCGCAAGCTGTATCTTCCCAATTCAACCAGCAAGTCAGAGAGCAAAGCAAACGCCAAATCGCCGCAGCTTGGGAAGCCAACGAATATCTTTCAGAAAAATTTCAGCTATTTGTGCCAGAGCAACTTCTCGGACGAATTGCGCCGCAAGGAATAGAATCTATTCAGTTGGGCAATGTCACAGAAGAAGAGCTGACTGTTTTATTTTGCGACATTCGCGGGTTTACTACGATCGCCGAATCTCAACCAGCTCGCGAGACTTTTGAATGGTTGAACGCTTTTTTTACTAAAATGAACGAGTGCATAACGTCTCACGGCGGGTTTATTGACAAATACCTAGGCGATGCAATCATGGCAGTATTTGACAAGCCGAATTCTCACGCTATGGATGCGATCGAAGCTGCAGTAGCAATGCAAGAAACTTTGCAAGAATTTAATGCCAGTCGCCATAAATACAATTTAGAATCTCCCGTCAATATTGGTACGGGAATTAACACAGGTATCGGCATGATCGGCACTTTAGGTTCCGATCGCCGCATGGACTCTACAGTCATCGGCGATGTGGTAAATACAGCTTCTCGGTTAGAAAATTTAACTAAAATATACGGTTGCCAAATTATTGTTAGCGAAAATGCGATCGTTCATGCGAGAGAATTTCTAAATGGCATAAGTTCCAACTCCCACTCAAAAGAAAGTCTATTATTAAAATGCGACTTAGAAGTGGAAACACAGGAGAGTATTATTTCTACTTCTGGGGCGACTGCTGCTGACAGCCATTTGCCCAGCAACAATTATTACTATCGCTGGATCGATCGAGTAACCCCGCGTGGCAAACAGCAAGCTATTGAAATCTACGAAATCTGGGCAGCTTCCTGTCCCGACTCGGAGGCAAAGCAGCTTACCCAGGGTTTATTTGACAAAGGAATTCAAGGATGGCAATCCGAAAGATTTGTCGCAGCCTTGGGATATTTTCAGCAACTAATCGAACAAAACCCTGCTGATACAGTCGTCCATTTTTATATAAATCGCTGCCAGGAAAAACTAGGTTTTATACCTGTAAGTAACCGCTCAGAAATCAACTAAATAGAACCAGTTCGTACAGAGAATTTCAGTCCTCTTTCTTACCGCAAATACCAGCTAAGATAAAATAATCCCGTTCCTAGTGAGGACTTCAGTCCTCTTTTTTAGCGCAAATAAGGACTAAATTCCTGGCTACGAACCTATACCAATTCTGAAAAGTAGGCTAGCATCTTTAGGGGCACGGCAATGCCGTGTCCGGCGCAGGGAGTAGGACACGACATTGCCGTTTAGTCTCAACTTAACGTACAACTAATAGTCCGGCTCTTGTTGAAACCCCTGCCTCAAAGCTAAAGTCCTCTTGCATAGGACTAATGAGTTCTTCAGTCCTCTTGGAGAGGACTTTAGCTATAAGCGCCGTGGAATTCATTCTCTGGCGGACTGACGGGCGGACGGAAGGACTGAGCGGACTGACAGCTTAAGTTGACGCCAATGGGCAATGCCGTTTCCCTACTTATCTACGAACCCATCAAAGCACTCTAATTTTAGACCATCAAACAGTAGTCAAAACTTGCTCTCTCAACTTCCAGATCAACTCATTCACCCCCCCCGCATTCAAACGGTAACTCAGAGGATGACCGATTAAATAAGCTGAACTTTCAAACAAAACATCAATTTCCACCAAACCATTTTCTCGCAAAGTTTTGCCAGTCGAAACCAAATCCACAATTGCCTCCGACATACCCGTAATCGGCCCTAACTCCACAGAACCGTAAAGCGGCACAATTTCCACCGGCAAATTCAAATTGTGAAAATATTCTCTTGCACAGTGGACGAACTTAGAAGCCACTCTACCGTGAGGAGGCAAATCCACAGTTCGTCGATAAGAACTAGATTCCTTGACAGCCACCGACAGCCGACACTTGCCAAATTTTAAATCAATTAAATTGGCAACTTTCGGCTTTTTTTCCCGCAAAACATCATAGCCAGCAATCCCCAAATCTGCTTGACCGTATTCCACATAAACCGGTACGTCATGCGTCCTTACTAGCAAAGCTTTGGCAGTGCCTGTCGGGTCATAAATTTGAAGTTGTCGGTTAGAGGAATCGAGAAAAGCACTGAAGTCTAATCCAACCGATTTAAACAGCCGAATGCTATCTCCTAACAGTCCGCCTTTGGGAAGTGCAACAGTAATCATGTCAATTTTTAGAGTGTAAATTTCTTAATTTGGGAAGGGGGCGATCGCGGCCTAAGCAGAAACAGCTTTTACCAAAATCAGAATAACACATAGAGTTCATAGCGAAAAATAAATTTCGGGTATTGCTTGATCCTTTGTTTGAGGATATATTATATTTAGTAATTTTTTATTGAGTCAATTTTTTTAACTGCGGTCGGTATGGAAAACCATCAAGAATTTGACGAAAATTTTCACGAAAATTTTCACAGTGTAGACCCGGATTCCCTGAAAAAGATTACAGTAGATGAAATCCTCTCAGGCAGTGGTGTAGAGAGAGAGGAAATGGACTATACAGTAGCTGTACCTAGCGCTAACCAGGCTAGCGTTCCCAGGGACAGAGGCTTCTCATCTCATGTGCAATCAAGCGTGTTCGATCGCGCCCCCCGAGCGAAGTTTGCAGAAAAACGCGGAACGCTGGGAGGCTGTTAATGTAAAATGCTTGCAGAGGCTGGTGCAGAAAACGGGCCGCTCGCGCGCTCGTCATTGTGTATCATGCCTTTGTGTATTCAACTCTAAAACTTAAAATTTAACTGGCGATTGCAAATAGCTAACAGCTACATTATGACCAAATTGACTCTGGTAATCGGCAACAAAAATTATTCTTCGTGGTCGCTGCGCGCTTGGCTGGCGATGAAACAAGCTGGACTGGAATTTGCCGAGGTGAGAATCCCCTTAGACTGGCCGACAACCAATGAAGAAATTCGGCGCTATTCTCCATCGGGAAAAGTGCCAGTTTTAATCGACGGCGACTTGAAAGTGTGGGAATCTTTAGCAATTTGCGAATACGTTGCCGATCGCTTTGCAAATGATTTGTGGCCGACAGATGTAGCGGAACGGGCGATCGCCCGTTCCATTGCTGCCGAAATGCACGCGGGGTTCCAAAATTTGCGCGACAATATGCCGATGGACTGCCGCAACCGCTATCCGGGAGAAGGGATGACTGCCGGTGTAGAAGCAGAGATCGATCGCATCTTTACCATTTGGCGCGAATGCCGCCAAAAATTCGGAATAGGTGGCAATATGCTGTTCGGAAAATTCACAGTAGTTGACGCTATGTTTGCCCCAGTTGTGATGCGTTTTATCACCTACGGAGTCAAATTAGATTCAGTAGCAAAAGCTTATGCGGATGCAATTTTGGCTTTGCCTGCTATCCAGGAATGGGTAGCAGCAGCTTGTAGCGAAACGGAAAGTATTCCACACATTAAAATCTAGGAAAAATCAGTTTACTTAACCTAAAATCTAATCTAAAATCTAAAATTTGAAATCAGGATGCGGATTCTTTTAGTTGATGATGAAGTTGAGTTAACTGACCCTTTGAGTCGAGTCTTAAGCCGCGAAGGTTATACAGTTGATGTGGCATTTGACGGAGCAAGTGGCAGCAATTTAGCAATGCAGGGCAATTACGATTTGCTAATTTTGGATTGGATGCTGCCGAGACAAACTGGACTGGCAATTTGCCAGAAGTTGCGATCGCAAGGACGGAATACACCAGTGCTCTTTCTCACCGCCAAAGATACCGTAGACGATCGCGTACAAGGACTCGACGCCGGTGCAGACGACTATTTAGTCAAACCTTTTGAACTGCGAGAACTGCTAGCCAGAGTCCGCGCCTTGTTGCGGCGGCCTCCTACTTTTGATGCCGAGGTTGCTGTCGGGCGGCTGCAAGTTGCAGATTTACAGCTAGACTACGACAATCAATTAGCTTATCGGGGCGATCGTACAATTGACTTATCAGAAAAAGAATGTCAGTTATTAGAATACTTAATGCGCCATACCGGTCAATTGCTAACACACGAACAAATCCACCAGTATTTGTGGAGTGAAACAGAAAAACCCAGCAGCAATGTATTAGCCGCTCAAATTCGCCTGCTGCGCCGCAAAATAGAAGCCCCGGGCGAATCGGTGCTAATTCACACAGTCTACGGCAGAGGCTATCGCTTTGGAGAAGCCAATTAAAAATCATAGAAATTGTACAAAAATTCCTCTTCCCTCTTCCCTCTTCCTGACATCAATTACCTCTGTTACATCCGTTACAGAATCCGTTGCCGAACTTCCCTCTTCCTGACATCAATTACCTCCGTTACATCAGTTACACAATCTGTTGCCGAACTTCCTTCTTCCTGTTTATTATCGGGAAAGTATGCACCCTACACCAGCCTTTACGTATCTTGACAAACCAAAGTAATTACTGTCACCTCCGGCGGACAAAATAGCCTTCCCGGCGCATAAGTCCCCAAACCGCGATTCACGTACAGCAAATTACTCCCAACCCGATGCAAACCGCTAGCCCATTCCCAGTGAGTAACTACTCGATCCCAAGCCGACACAAAAGGAATGAACTTTCGGATTCGTTTAGGAATAAAATAGCCAATTTTTCTGACCCAAGCGTACAAAGGGCCGATACCAGGAATAACAATTTGACCACCGTGAGTGTGCCCAGAAAACTGCAAATCAATCCGCCAATTTTGCAGATTTTCAGCAGTATCAGGATTGTGAGACAAAACAATCCGAGGAATCGCGGGATTTATCGATGTCATTACAGGTTTAGGCGCAAAATCGCCCGACCAAAAATCTGCTAACCCAACTAAAGCCAATTCAGAGCCCAAAGGATAGATTGCTTCGTTGTACAAAACCCGAATTCCGACGCTATTTAAAGCCTTAGTAACCTCTCTTTTTGCCTCCGGCCAATAGTGGTCATGATTGCCCAAAACCGCGTAAATTCCCACCCGACTTTGCAAGTTTTTCAATCGCTGCACTAAGCCGTAAATAGGTGCGGGGTCATAGCTAATAAAGTCACCAGTTAAAAAAATCAGGTCTGGTTCGGCTTCATTGGCTGCTGCAATCGCCTCTTCTAGCAACCATTCCGACAGTCGCACCCAGTCATAGTGAAAGTCTGTAAGCTGTACAATTTTAGTACCGGATAGATTTGCTGGAAGATTGGCGATGGGTATTGTTAAATACTCTACTCGCAGTTTTCCAGTTAATAACCTGTGCATAAATCTAAGGTTTATTGGTTACAGAGCGCCACCTCTAGCTTAGCAAATAAACAGGCAAGACTGCAAAACTAGATATTCTTCCCTTTTCCTTATATCCTCTGACTAATGACTACAGTCCGGGACGCAAAAAGTGGAATTTCCTCAAGAGAATTCAAACAGAAATGCCAAATTTTTAGTTAGGCTTTCTTGCAAAATTGTTTCGGTATTACCCGCCCTACTAATACAGCATTTTTATTATAAAATTATGACTTCCGTAACAAGCTGTTTAAAACGCGCTTAATTCTCTTCAGACTGGCATTCCCCGCCCCGCATCTATATTCTTTTAGCAATTGTCAAAGCTGAGATTGGTGCCGATCCCCATCGCATCGGCTTACCACAGGAGGATTGATCCTACCAAACACTATCTCATTACTAATGATTTATTATTGAGTAGGTGGAAATAAACATGGCGTGGGGGAAGCCGGGTTTTGCATTAATAATAAACTGTGGCTAGTATATATTATTGCCTTACCCGCCCCTAAGATATTTTATTTTTTTGTCGCGTCTGCCTACTTGTTAACTAATAACTTCTGACGAAAGCCGCTTCTTCTCAATATATTGCTGCTGGTAATCCTCTGCCATATAAAATTCACTAGCAGGTTTGATTTCTGTGGCAATATCTTTGTCGTATTTACCGGAACTTTGCAATTTTTGTTTGGAGAGGCGAGCTGCTTTTTCTTGTTCGGAATTGTGATAAAAAATCACAGACCTGTACTGTTCGCCTCTGTCGGGGCCTTGGCGATTGATTTGGGTAGGATCGTGACAGTTCCAGAATACATCTAGCAGTGCTTCGTAACTCACCTGCGATCGATCGTACTCTATCAGCACAGATTCAGCGTGACCAGTCACTCTGGCGCAAACATCGAGGTAGCAAGGATTGGGCCAGTGACCTCCTGTATAGCCCGCAGCCGTTGAGATGACACCCGCAACAGCGCGAAACTTGTGTTCAACTCCCCAAAAACAACCGGCGGCAAATGTGGCTTTTTCCATCGTGTTACTCATCGTATTGGGTTCAAACTTGGCAATAAATTATGCTTGACATATTCCTATCAGTGTGCATTCCCAAACTAATCGCGGCTGTACGTAGTTTAGCAAATATTGTCGTGCTTTCTCCAAGGGTTCTAAGGGCGATCGACTAATTCCCCCTGCCAAAAATTGCTGCCAGTAACAGTGTTGTAAATAATCGATTAGCCACAACTGAGATTCAGTATCTAAAGTTTTATCAATTTCCTTGGCTAATTCCAAAGCAGACCGCAGATTTTGAGGCAACTGCTTCGCTTTTTGCAGCAAATCATCGGGTATTGATTGCAGTTGCTGCCAAATAGCAATTGCCTCCCCAGGACTACCCTGAGCCATCCCCAGTACCTCGGGATGATCTAAAATCTCCGCGAATCCCGCTTGCTGCAAAACTTGTGCCATTGCTTGGGGATTCAGCCGAGAAAATTGGATTTTTTGACAACGGGAAATCAAAGTTGGCAGCAAAGCTTCCACTGTCGGAGCAATTAAGATTAGCGCTGCTTTTCCCGGTTCTTCCAATGTCTTTAACAAGCCGTTAGCGGCTCCCTCGCCCATTGTTTCTGCTTGTTCCAAAACTACGACAGAACGCGCAGCTTCTAGCGGCGGCCGGCTGAGGAAATCACCGATTTCTCGCACTTGTTCTAAACGAATTTGTGGTGGTGCTTTCCGCTTTAAACCGGCTTCCTCTGCTTCCTTTTGTGTAAGCCGTTTGCCTTGGTTCATGTAAGTTGGTTCTACCCAAAGTAAGTCTGGATGATTTCGCTGCTGCACGCGATTTTGTACCGAGGCTATAAGTTTGGTTTCGGGAAGATTGGCTGACAATAAAAGCTCGATGAAACACTGAGCAGCTAAACTTTTGCCGATGCCGTTAGAGCCGACAAATAAATAACCAGGAGCAATTCGGTTTCGCTCGACTGCTTGTATTAGCAATTCTACTGGTCGCTCTTGTCCGATTAATGGTGTGAAATAATTCATGTGACAGTTGACAGTTGACAGTTGACAGTTGACAGCTTGCCAGAAGAGCGCAGTCGAAGGGTTGACAGTTGAGAGTATTCAGTTGACAGAAGGAAGTTATTGTAGGGTGCGTCAGGGGCGCTGGATGTAATGACTACCTATTCAAGAATTTTGCCATGCTACCCTATGGTGAGTTACTTACAACGAAGAAACCGGGTTTTTCCTCGAACTTGAGGATTTTTAGCAAATATTTCGTAAAAAACCCGGTTTCTGGCTATCTATGTAAGCTTACTTTTCAGAATTGATATTATTTAAATATCCCCAAGCTTCTAATCTGCGAGTTACAATAGTTTGAATTTCCTGAGCGACTTCATATTCAGGCCGATCGGCATTTATCCGGACAATTGGAGATTTATTTGCCTCGGCTAACTCCGCAAAACCTTGCTGCACAAGGCGGTGAAACTTCAAATCAGCTTGCTCGATCCGATCGCACCCTCCCCGGGCCCTTACCCTCGCTAAACCCGCTTCCACATTAATATCCAGCCACAAAGTCAGATCGCTTTCCAAGCCGCCGGTGGCAATGTCATTCAACTGCTTAATTAAATTTAAGTTAAGACCGCGGCCGTAGCCCTGATAAGCAATCGTAGAGTCAGTAAAGCGATCGCATAAAACAATCGTTCCCTTGGATAACTCGGGTTTGAGAAAAGTTTCGACGTGTTGAGCGCGATCGGCAGCATACATGAGTAATTCTGCTCGATCAGATACAGATTCGCCCCCATCTTGTTTCAGCAGCAAATGTCGCAGTCCCCTTCCCAACTCAGTACCCCCCGGTTCGCGAGTAGCCACCAACCGGACTCTCAGACAGCAACTTGCTTGCAGGAACTGTATCAAGCGCTGCATTTGCGTAGTTTTACCCGCACCTTCAACCCCCTCAAACACGATAAGTTTGCCCTTCATTGCCCTAAATTTCCACCTGAATAAAATAAATCCATATTGTTCTGTTCATCTGTTCTAGGTTCGGTATGATAATAAAGTCTAAATGCCTCACGGCTGGAGTTGTCTATGGCTCGCTATACTGGTTTTTTTATCGTTGCCGTTCCGATCGACCGTCTCCGTCAATCCCTGATTGAAATTTTAGAGTCATGCAATCTTGATATTATCTACAATACAGGAGATTCCGTCATGGCTCGCGAACTTCCCGGTCAAGTTTCGATTGCCAAACTTGTCACCGCAGAAGTCCTAATTGAGAAAAACACGGCTAGCGACTCAGAGGTTCGCATGAACTTCGTGATTAAAAACGAGGAACTGCCCCTACAAACCAACAACCACTGCCGTCAAATGTTCGAGCTAGTGAGTCGTTCAATTATGAACAACAATAACTGGCGACTTTTGGAAAGTATGGCACTCTAGCCATCAGTCAGTCAATTTGAGGTGTGAGATTTTCGCTTGACTCTACAGATGAATCAGGGGGTTCTAACTAACGTGGAAACTTCTTGGCTCTCGACTCCTGGTGTGAGGGGTTTGCTTCCCTCTTGGTATGAGGTCATCAGTCATTAATTTCTAACTAATGACCGATGACCTCCGACATTATATCTGTCATCCCTAAATTTAAGCTCGAAATCCCCGACGCAAAAACAAAGAATTTGTCACAACGCTAACAGAACTAAACGCCATAAATGCTCCCGCCGCCGCAGGACTGAGTAGAATGCCGGTTGCAGGCAGCAAAAGACCCGCTGCAACCGGAATTCCCAGAGTATTGTAACCAAAAGCCCAAAATAAATTTTGGCGAATCTTATTAAAAGTAGCGCGCCCCAGTTCGATCGACTCAACAACATCCATCAAAGCATTTCGCATCAACACAATTTGAGCAGTCTCAACTGCGACATCCGTACCGCAGTGCAAACCAATACCGACATCAGCTTGAGCCAAAGCCGGCGCGTCATTGATGCCATCGCCCACCACAGCCACTTTACAGCCTTGGGCTTGCAAACTTGCGATCGCCCTCGCCTTCCCCTCCGGCCGCACCTCGGCCAAAACATCAGCCGCCGCCAAACCTAGCTCCTGCGCCGTCACCGCCGCCGCAGACGCCGTATCCCCCGTCAGCATCATCACCCGCAATCCCATGCCCCGCAAACGTTCCACCGCAGCCTTAGCATCCGGCCTCAGAGTATCTTTTAGCCCGATTACCCCCAGCAAAACGCCCCCAGAAGCCACGTAAACCGCCGTTTTGCCTTGCAAAGACTCCGACAATTCCGTCGCCACAGCGACCCCCTGCTCTTTCATCCACTCAGCATTTCCGGCGAACACCCGCCGGCCCTCCACCAAAGCCGAAACCCCCAAGCCCGGTTCCGTGCAGAAATCCTCAGCAGCTAGCAGCGGCAAACCTTGCTGTTGAGCTTCCTGCAAAATCGCTGCAGCGATGGGATGACAAGCGCCCCTTTCCACCGCCGCCGCAATTTGCAGTAGTTTTGAGTCAATTGTGGAACAGGCATCTTGCCTGTTACCAGAAACCCCATCAATTGTGGAACAGGCATCTTGCCTGTTACCAGAAACCCCATCAATTGTGGAACAGGCATCTTGCCTGTTTCCAACATTAATATCTGAGTTCAAATCCCACTCCGAATTCTGGAAAACCGGCAAATAATCTGTGAGTGTGAGATTTCCGGTTGTCAGAGTGCCAGTCTTGTCAAAAACCACCGTATCTAATTGATGCACCCGTTCTAAAACATCACCACCGCGAATTAAAAGCCCGCGCTCCGCCCCGATGCCAGAACCGACTAAAATTGCAGTTGGGGTAGCCAGTCCCAAAGCGCAAGGACAAGCAATGACTAAAACTGCGATCGCCAATTTCAAACTTAAGAGCAAAGGCGATTGATAATGAATAATAGGCAATTCATTTCCCATATTCATTGCCCCGTGTCCCATATCCATTGCCCCGTGTCCTAAAAGCACAGAAGGCCAAATATGAGTCCCGGCAAAATACCAAAATAGGAAAGTTAAAACCGATATCGCCATCACCCCATATACAAAATATCCCGCCACAGTATCAGCTAAATTTTGAATCGGCGCTTTGCGAGTTTGGGCTGCCTGTACCAAAGCCACCATTTGAGCTACAGTTGTTTCCTTACCGGTGCGAGTTGCCCGCATCACAACTGCCCCGGATTTATTGATAGTTCCGGCGGCAACTGTATCTCCTGGTTGCTTCAAAACCGGCATCGATTCGCCAGTCAGCATCGACTCATCTATCGTTGTTTTGCCTTCGCTAATTTCACCGTCTACCGGAATTTTTTCCCCTGGCAAAACTTGCAGCCATTCTCCGACTCGGACGCGATCGGCGGGAATTTCAATGTATTGTGGATCGTAGACCTCTGATGTCGAGTTTAAAGGCAATTCTTCCGATCGCAAATCTAAACTTGAAAGTTTAAAATCAACTAAGCGGGCTTTCGCCGGTTGCAATGCGATTAAAGCTTGCAAAGCTGATGCAGCGCGGTGTCTGGCTTGCTGTTCGAGAGTTTTGCCCAACAAAATAAAGCCCAGCAGCATCACCGGTTCATCAAAAAAGCACTCCCATCCCATGCGTGGAAACAGCAGCGCCGCGTTGCTAGCGGTGTAAGCTGTGACAGCGCCTAAAGCTACCAAAGTATTCATGTTCGGTGCATTTCGCCACAAACTGCGGCACCCGTCAACGATAATCGGGCGGCCCGGTAGCAGCAAAGCTAGGGTGGCGAGTCCCCAGTGAAACCAAATATTGCTGAGAATTGGGGCTTTTGTGCCGAGTACGTGACCTAAACCGGATAGAATAATTAGGATCAGGGCGATCGTCAATTGCTTGATTTGCTGTCGAATTTCTTGTCGCCGTCGTTCAATAGTTGCCGCTTCTGCTTCCCGCTGATTTTCACCAGAACGAGACTGAGAGGGAAATCCATTATCAGTCAACTTTTTCGCTAAAGCTTCTGCATCAACAGTCCCCGGTTGACACTCAACCGTCGCGACTTCTACGGCCAAGTTAACGCAAGCTGAAATTACGCCTGAATACTGCATGAGTTGGCGTTCCACAGCTTTAGCGCAGCCGGCACATTTCATACCGCCGACATCGAAAGTAACAAGTTCAGGCGGTGATTCTTTAACTGGTAGGATTTCTGGTTGAATTTCGGGAATTGTTTTGGGCAAAAATTGCATGGTTTTGGTTGGTATTGATTAGAATATTTGGGTAGTTCTGAAAGGATTTAATGCACTGTTTAGACAAATGTCTATATTTTTATCATAGATAAATTTTGTGGCATCTTCCAAAAGTGTTAGTTTTTTTTAATTCTTATTAGTTGCCGGCGGTTAAATCCTTAGTCCGGCAGGGGTTTCAGCCACTAATGGAATGTGAGTTTAATGCTAAGTCACGCTTGGGACACGGCAGTGCCGTTTCCCTATTTGATATAATTAGCCAATTGCCTAGTTAGTATCCAGCTTTTATTTGACGAATTTAGCTATGACAGAAACACCAAAATTTTATATTGTCAAACGTCCTGCGGGTAATTGCGAAATTTTGCCGTTGGCGGAACTTGAAGAACAAAATCCCACTATTATTGAAAAGTGGGGGCCTTACGATTCTGCCGAAGATGCCATTGCCCGCCGCATCGGATTAATTCGCGCCGGCAAATGCCAGCCGCAATGACGAATTACTATTACTTTCCTCCCCATCGAGAAAGCTAACGCGATCTCAAATCTGTTAGCATCGGAATTATTCATATCTCTCTTCTCTTAATCTGCGTGAATCAGCGTTAATCCATTGTCATCTGCGGTTTACATTCTCTTCTTTTAACCGCCGATGAGGGCAGATAAACACAGATTAACGCAGATGAATTAGAGCAATTTCGGTTGCACCGGACGCCTTGCAAAAAATAGCGAAGCATTCGAGTTTAAAATCTGGGCTTTTAGCCGTAAATCTTGCCCCGAATGCTTTTTTTAACTGAAACCCTACACAGGTTTTCTACCTAGATTTAGAAGGTGCCGCACTCGGTTTTGCTTGCGCCGCAGTCGGTTTAGGGGGCGCTGCATTCGGTTTCGACTCCGCCTTATTGTTCCCTGTTTTACCAGTAACTTGCTTTGTCAAAACTTCCATAGCTTTGGCGTACTGCGGATCTGCCGTCGTAGCAATTTTATCGCGATCGCGCCTCAATTCCTGTTTTTGAGCGTCGGTCAGTTCAACCTTAAAATCCGGTTCAATCCCGGCGTGGTTGATATCAGTGCCGTTGGGAGTAAAATACTTGGCAATTGTCACCGCCAAACCTGCACCATTTCCCACGCCGCGTACTGACTGAACTAAACCTTTACCAAACGTCTTTGTTCCCACTAAAACCGCGCGCTTGTTGTCTTGCAAAGCACCGGATAGAATCTCGCTAGCACTTGCTGAACCGCCGTCTACCAGTACAACTAACGGTTTGTCTGTGAGCTCTCCCTTATTTGCCGTTTGTTTATCGGCCTCACCGACTCGATCGACCGTGGAGACGATCGTACCTTCTTTGAGCCACATCCGAGCAATTTCAATACTTCCGTACAGCAACCCGCCGGGATTGGAACGCAAGTCTAAAATATAGCCCGTTACCTTTTTCTGTTCCAAATCCTTAATTGCCGATCGCATTTCCGATGCAGCATTCGCACTGAACTGATTTAAGCGAATATAGCCGACTTCTCCGATGGGAGTTTTCTGCACCGACTTCCGCACAGGATGAATTTCAATTTTAGCGCGCTTCAGCTTAAATTCTAATTCCTTGCTTCCCCGCAAAATAGTCAGGGTCACTTCAGTATTCACCTGGCCGCGAATCAAACTTACTGCTTGATTCGTATCCATGCCTTCTGTGCTCTTGCCGTCAATCTTAGTAATGATATCTTTTGCCAGAATACCAGCAGTAAAAGCAGGGGTATCTTCGATCGGCGAAATCACCACCAACTTTTTGGTTTCCTCATCTTGAGTCAACTGAATCCCAACTCCTGTCAGTTCCCCAGAAGTTTCAACCTGCATATTTCTGAACTCTTGAGGGTCCATAAACCGCGTATAAGGATCGTCAAGCTTCTTCAGCATTTCCCGAATTGCTTTGTAAGCTTCGTCGTCGCTGGTATAAGTCCGGTTCAAATAATCATTCCGCACCGCTTTCCAGTCAACCTGGTTAAAAGTGCCATCAACATAACTTTTGTCAATAATTTGCCAAACTTCATCAACCAACTCTTTAGGGCTTCCCCTAAAAGAAGCCAGAGATTTAGAACTGCAACCAGTGTTTGCAAGAGTTACGGCAGTGAGTACCACCGCTGCTGCACTTAGAACAAGCCCTCGTTTTGTTATAACCATTTGTGTGACGCGCGGGAGGAAAAGAGTTCAGAATAATTACGCTCAATCTAACACAGGCAAGACCGGCTCGCGTTTGGCGTACATATATTATTCCACTTTGCCGAGTTTTGTTCCCTTTCGCCACAGGCAAGATGCCTGTGCCACAAAAAACTCTTGTGGGGTGGGCATCTTGCCCGCCCCCAAACTTCAAAACTAAATCCAGCAAAGCCTACTCTGGTTTGACCCAGCGCCACAGGCAAGATGCCTGTGCCACAAATAACTCTTGTGGGGTGGGCATCTTGCCCGCCCCCAAACTTCAAAACTAAATCCAGCAAAGCCTACTCTGGTTCGACCCAGCGATCGTCCGATTTAATCAAGTCTATCAATTCTGCCACTCCTCGGTCTTCCGGCACCTTCTTAATTTCTTCCCGGCCCCGGTACAGCGAGATATAACCCGGTTGCTTCCCGACGTAGCCGTAATCAGCATCAGCCATTTCTCCTGGCCCATTGACAATACAGCCCATTACTGCTATATCCAAACCCGTGAGATGTTTCGTCGCCTCTCTCACTTTGTGTAACACTTCTTCTAAATTAAACAAAGTGCGACCGCAGGAAGGACAAGCGACATACTCAACCATCGTTTTCCGCAGTCCCAAGGCTTGCAGAATGCTGTAGCAGACGGGAATCTCCTTTTCCGGGGCCTCTGTCAGCGAGACGCGGATGGTGTCACCGATACCGTCAGCTAACAAAGGTGCGAGGCCTGCGGTAGATTTGATGCGGCCGTATTCGCCGTCTCCTGCTTCGGTGACGCCCAAATGCAGCGGGTAATCCATGCCGAGTTCGTCCATCCGGTGGACCATCAAGCGGTAAGCAGCAACCATCACCGGCGCGCGGGAGGCTTTGAGGGAAATTACGATATTTCGGAAGTCGAGGGATTCGCAAATTTTGATGAATTCCAGGGCGGATTCTACCATGCCTTCGGGCGTGTCGCCGTAGGTAAACAGCATCCGTTCGGCGAGAGAACCGTGATTGACGCCGATTCGCAAAGCTTTGCCTTGGTCGCGCAGGGAAATCACCAGAGGTTCCAGGGTTTCGCGGATTTTTTCGCCAATTTCGGCGAATTCGCTGTCGGTGTATTCGCTTCTGTCGGCTTTCGGCTTCTCGAACACGTAAAGTCCGGGATTGATTCTCACTTTGTCTACGTGTTTGGCCACTTCCAGGGCAATTTTCATGCCGTTGTGGTGGACATCAGCCACTAGGGGCACTGGTTGGTAGGTGGCGTGCAGTTTTTGCTTGATTTCGGCTAAAGCTTTGGCGTGGGCCATGCTGGGCACGGTGACGCGGACGATTTCGCAGCCTATCTCGTGCAAGCGCCGAATTCCGGCGACTGAACCGTCGATGTCGAGGGTGTCTTCGTTAATCATCGACTGTACGACGACGGGGTTGCCGCCGCCGATGGTGACGCTACCGACTTTGACGGGACGGGTTTTGCGGCGTTTGATGGTGGTGTCGAAAATCGGTTGGCTAGATGCGCTTTTAGTTGGATTTGGTAGAGTTTGCATAAGTGATTGCTAGTGTTCTGTTACCAAGCTCTATAAAATTCTGTTTCCTATTTTTCAGGTTGCCATAGAAAGGGTCTGTTTGGACAATGAGGTTTTGCGATTTAGGATTCTTAATGAGATTGCTGCAAATTTGTCGATCGAATTATGTCGCAAAAGGGCGATCGAACTAAAAGCCAACCATCACCGGGAAGGCGAACTGAAGTTGGGCCCGTGGAACTAAACCCAACCTAAAAAATACAGTTAAAATACAGGCGAGGCCGAGATAAAAATTAATATTGGTTGGCGGTGAGGATAATGGTTTGGACACCGGGGCAGCGGTTAAATGGCGATCGGTATATTATTGAACGCAAGTTAGGTGAGGGCGGCTTTGGCATCACCTACCTAGCGCAGAAGGCGCAAAACAGGCAGCGGGTTGTCATCAAAACGCTGAAAGACGACTTATTGAGAGATCCAAATTTTGCCTGGTTTCGGGACAAATTCCGGGATGAGGCGCTACTGCTATCTTTGTGCAGGCATCCCAATATTGTGCAAATAGACAACTACTTCACTCACGGTAATTTGCCTTGCATTGCGATGGAGTATGTGGCAGGAGAAGATTTGTGGAAATGGGTGGAAAGGCGCGGTATTTTGTCAGAAACTGAAGCTTTGAACTACATCCGTAAAGCAGGAGAAGCCGTAATAGTAGTTCACGAAAAAGGTTTACTACATCGGGATATCAAGCCACAAAACATTATGGTGCGTGACAATCAAGATGCAGTTTTGATTGATTTTGGTTTGGCGCGGGGTTTTATTCCAGATCGCACTCAGCAAATGACTTTTGGATTTACACATGGTTTTGCGCCTCCCGAACAGTACGGGGAAATTGGCAGATTTGCTGAGTACACAGATGTTTATGCTCTGGCGGCCACGCTATACTATCTGCTAACGATAACACCACCAACTGCTGCATTTATGAGGGCTTTAAATCATCCTTTAAAGCCGCCGTTTCAGATTAATCCTAATATTAGCGATGCGGTGCATCAGGCAATTATGAAAGGGATGGAAATGGATGCGACAAAGCGCCCTCAGTCGGTTCAAAAATGGTTGGCTATGCTTCCCCAATCCCCCGGCAATCGGGGGCAAAGAGGGGGTGTTTCACCAACGATTCCTAGCCCGCAGCCACCGCCACAACCTGTAAAATTGATTTCAGCAAAAGGAGTTGATTATCGTCAACTCGATCGGCTGTTGGCTAGCGGAAAATGGCAAGAGGCGGATGGGGAAACGGCAATAAAAATGCTGGAAGTAGCGGGGAGAACAAAGGATGGCTGGCTGAGGGGTGAAGATATCGATCGATTCCCCTGTGAAGACTTACGAACTATTGACCAACTTTGGGTAAAATACAGTAACGGACGTTTCGGCTTTTCGGTGCAGAAACGCATCTATGAAAGTCTGGGGGGAAGCAGAGAATATGATCGGAAAATTTGGGCAGCTTTTGGCGAGCGGGTAGGTTGGCGTGTGAATAGTAGTAAATGGTTGCACTATAATGATCTAAAATTCAACACCAAAGCACCTATAGGACACCTCCCGTGTGTGAAGGGAAAGTTAACTGAGGGGGTGGTTGGTGGGGGGCTTGTTGTGGGGCGTTCTCTTCTCTCGCGTCGAGACTTGTAGACTGTAACATCTAAGCGTTTCAGGTTTTCATAAAAATTTATTACAAAGGCAAAAACCACGAAACCACGCCAGTTCTACGTTTCCGATACCTGGCACATTCGATTTACCAAATTACTAAAGAGTAGAAACTAGCTATTTTTTGATCGGCTGTAATAATAGCAGCTTGACTTCTTTTGGCAACTGCTACAACCACTCTATCTGCTGGATCTCGGTGTTCCCATTCTAATTTGACACTTTCTAGCCAAATGTCCTCATCAATTGGAACGATCCGAATAACATTAGACTTTTTTAAAGTAGCGATATAGTCATCAATACTTACTCCTAAATCTAACTTATGATTTTTGATCTTGATAGCTATTTCCCAGATTGCCGTTGATGGAACTAAACCATTTCTTTCTTGTTCCATCTGCTGACAAGCATCTTTTGCCGATTGAGAAAGTTTCTCTGGATCTAAACTCCACCAGATGAGAGCGCAGGTATCAAGGACAACTGTCATACTTCCTGCCATTCTTCAGTTGTTGGCGTAGTTAAATCTTCAAAATATTTTACTTTCCCCCGCATATCCTTAAATAATTCTTCAGTTGAAAGAGACTTTTCATACTGAGAAATTATCACAACTGGTTTAGTCCCATCCATCACTAAAATTTCTTCACCTTCAAGCTCGACAAGTCGCAAAAATTCTAGTAATTGAGCTGCTAATTGACTTTTGTCTATGGTTTTCATAGGACAATGATTGGTGTTGTGTTCAAACTACATTATATCTCAATACGGTTCACTTAGCTAAGCCTGTCATTGCGCTACGGGAAAGCAATCGCAGGGACTATGAGGCTTTTGAGTTAAAGGAGGTGCGGGGCGAGCAATTCTTTTTTTCCTGATTAACTTTTACCCAATCGTACCTCATCTTTATGAGCAAAGCTATACTTAATCTATGGTGAAAGCTTTAGAGGCGATTTATCTGCCAGATGCGAATCGATGGATTAATTGGATACAAAGGAGAAATTAACAATGCTATCTGTAGAAAAATGCCCAATTTGCGGCGGTGAAATAGTTATCAAAGAAGTCGATAAACTTTTACGGGGGGGCAAGCATACTGCTATCTTAAAAGTATCCGCTGAAGTTTGCCTAAGCTGTGGAGAACGTTTGTATTCTGTGGAAACAGTTAGGAAATTTGCCAAAATTAGACAGCAATTACAGCGAGAAGAGACTCAAGAATTTCAAGCCATAGGGCAATCTTTTCGAGTTAAATAGTTATACGATAAAACCAATGAAAAACCTAACTCAATTAACCCAGCTTGAATTAGTGCTGCTGGAATTAGTAGCTAAAGGTCAAGGAAAGTGGAGTTGGTCCGAACTCGCGAATGCACTTTCCCGTCGAGATGTACCGCGAGAACCTGACATGATGGTTGTCTTAAAAAAACTCGCGGCTGATGGCTTGGTTAAATGATATGTAGAAACTAATTCGCCTCGCGACAGATGGGAATTGACAAAGGAGGGGACGATTTTGTTGACAGAAGCAACTGCTTCTGAACTGACTACTTTATGCAAATATGTTGAAGTTTAACTTAGAAACACAATTTGTAGTTTGCATTAACAATCAAGACTATCAAGCATCATTGGAAGTGCGAAAAATCTATCAGGTAATACCGGATAATCGCGCTGCGGAACATCAATTTATCCGAGTTATTGATGAATCAGGTGAAGATTATTTGTATCCAGTCGCATATTTCGTGCCGATTGAATTGCCGAAAGCCGTGGCAGCCGTATTTGCATAGATTTCACCCGGCGGTTGAAACCAATCGTGCACAAACAAAGTCTGCCTCCGCAGACAAGCGAAATTGAGGAGGAATTTAAGCCACATTCGATATCATAGCAAATCCTGCTTTAGTATCGGGTTGATTCTTCAGTCCCCCTCTGCTAGGACTTCGTTTGACAAGAAACGATTTCAATCGCCGATCGCCTAAAATCAAAAATCAGCTACAATAAAAAATTAAAAAGCAATCAAAAAACATCGCCATGAGCGTAATTGCAGCCAAATGGACGATCGCCCAATACCACCAAATGATATCTGCGGGCATCTTGGAACATCGGCGCGTAGAGTTGCTAAAAGGAGAAATTGTAGAAATGTCGCCGGAAGGAGAACCCCACGCCTATTTTAGCAGCGAAGCAGGAGCATATCTGATCCGGCTGTTAGGCGATCGCGCTACAATCCGATCGGCAAAACCAATTACCCTTCCTAACAACTCGGAACCAGAACCAGATATTGCGATCGTACAGCCTTTGGGCCGCACATACCTCGAACATCACCCCTATCCAGAAAATATTTTTTGGCTGATTGAATACTCTGATTCCACTCTCATCAAAGACTTGGAGACGAAAACGAAAATCTATGCTGAAGTCGGAATCCCCGAATACTGGGTAGTTAACCTCAAAAACAGACAGTTGGTCGTATTTCGAGACCCCCAAGACGGAGATTACGCTTCCAAATTCACCCTAACAGGTGGAACAGTTAACCCGATCGCATTTCCCGATGTAATTATATCCGTAAGTGCGATCGTCAGCAATTAAGGCAATTCTCCTATGATTTAAGGCAGGTTTGATAGAGGTAGAGCGAGATTTGCCGTTGGGTGGGAGCGGGTTTATGAGATTATGGGTCAAAGGCACAGATTGTTTGTAAAACTCGCCCCTCCGAGAATTCATCCCGCCGCAGACTCCAACCATGCCATCAAATCCTCTTGACTCCTAAAATCCAACAAAGCCTCTCCTAAATCATCTAACTGTTCCCCAGATAACCCCTGGATGCGAGTTTGAACTTCCTGTGTAACCTCACCCACCCGCCGCACTATCTGACGCATAATTAATCCTATTTTCCCCTCAATTTTACCCCTTTCAATTCCTTGTTGGATTCCCTGTTGTATTCCCTGTTCAATCCCCTGTTGTAGACCAATTTCTATCCCTTTCATCACAGACCCGATTTGGTCTTGGATAAACATTTCTCGCTTGTCTACATCGTTCAATTCGTCTAGGGTCAAATTTGCTCGGTTGGCAATTCCCAGCGCGGTATTAATCTCTTCAATAGACCCTAATGTCTCTGGTACTGCTTCCAAAGAGGGCGCGTTTTTCATAAAGTAAATCCATTTTTCCGGCAGAGTTTCGAGTTCATTCAATTCTTTTTTGAATTTCGGTAACTCTACAAACACTAATTTTAACTCGCAGTTGGGATAGACGAATTTCTCTTCTGTTTCTGTGAATTCAAACTTTGAGATTAATTTTTCGGTGTTTTCAAACAAGATAAAGTCGGTGATGGTTAAAGCAATCACTGGATTTAACTTTAAATAACCTTCTCCGGCTTTGAGTTGAGTAGAATAGGTTTTGGCTGCATTATATACTACGCGTTTTTCAAAGGCGGCGACGTTGAGTACCTGCATTTCCACAATCACGGTTTTGTTACCAGTAATCTTGGCTTTGACATCCAGGTAAGTGTCTTTCAATCCTGTAACGCTTCCTGCTGAATAATGGTCAATTATTTCTAATTCTTGGATTGTTGGTTCTCCGTTATACAGCATTGCATTTAGGAAGCTGATGAGAATTTCTGGATGTTCGGAAGAAGCGAATATTTTTTTGAATGCAAAGTCTGTTTTGGGGCTGATGAAACGCATATTATAGAAGGAAGAGGGAAGAAGGAAGAAGGACAATGCAATATTTTAGGGATTTTTAGGTTGGTAGTTGCGCTTTACCACCCTTAGCGCAACTACGAAGTTTTTCAATTATCAGCCTGTGGCTTGAGTAGTAGCAGGCGACATAACTAGCTTTCCAGTTATATCCATCGTCGCAAGCTTCAGCACTTCATTAAAAGCTAAACCCCGAATTTTGAGTTCCCACCGAATGCCTTTTGCTTTCATTCGTTTGGCTTTCCGCATATCGACATCAGCAACTTTTTGATGCAAGAGCAAATATTTCATTGCTGCTGTAGCTTCTACTTTTGTGGGAAATGCAATATAGGTGATAAATCCGCCGTCCCAGTGATTGGCATTGCGGACGCTGCTGATAGTCGCCACTCTCGGACTAAAGCGGTTCCAGTAAAAGTCGCTGTAGCCGATCGACTCTGTTTTTACTTGGAGTTTGTTTGCCATTTGACTTAACTCCTATAACCTTGTGTGCGGGGTTGGCAGCAGGGCTTTAATTCTGCTATTTATATTATAGCATTGGGAAGTGGGAATTGGGAGCGAATGCTCGCTGTTTTTTTACCTCCCAGACTGCTTCTGTCAAGTCGGGAAAGTAAAATATCCCCAATACCTTTAGTTATTTTTTGTCTCGAATACAACTGCCTCAAAAAGCTCTACAAGCTTTAACTCTGAATAAACCGATAAATACAAATACTTTTCCAGTTGCTGCCGATTTCTAGGCAAGAATAAACCTAAGCCTGATAACCTTTTATACTTAGGTCTAATTATTGAGTCCAGTAATTCACCATTCTGTTGCACTCTCTGAATGAGAAAATTATTTAAAAATAACAATAAATCGTTACAAGCTGACGGATTTGCACCTGATAATTGGGTAAGTTTTTGTAAAAAATTTGCGAAATCAACAAAGGTTTCTCCAAAGCTACGATAAACTACTACAGTAGTGTTATTGGAAAAATTGACTTCAGGCCCTAAAATTGAGAATATAAAAACTTTCACTGGCGCAATATCTGCTTGCACAATAGAATCAATCACAACATTAACTTTTTCGGCAAAGTAGCGGAAATAATGATTGTTAGTTAATGTCAAGCTATGGTACATATCAGGCTGTTCACAATCCATAATTTTTTTAGCTAGCTGAGAACCATCAATGTCTGGATAATCGCTCAAATAACTTAACGATTGCTCATAATAGTAATTGGGCGCTCCAAGTTGGAGTTGAGATGAAAGCGTATACTTAGCAGTATTCTGGAAGGTATGGTGTACTTCAATATTTCCTTTATTACAATTTTGAAAAAATAATAATTCGAGATTTCCATTTACCGATTGGTTAAAATTAAATATAAGTTGTTTGATTTTTTGAAGATTTATCCATCTAATTTCAGAAATTAAAGGGGACGTGGGATGTTCGTCGGGGCTGATTTCCATAAGCGTTCCACTATGACCTAAAAACACAATAGCCCAGCGTCTGGCTTGAAATTGAGATTTTGCCCAAGTCAGATACTCACTCAAGACTTCTGGACTACTACTATCTGCTGTTTCTAAGTATTGCGTATCAACTTTACCTTGGCTAATGATGCTTCTAGAAACTTGTGCTGCTCCACTACAATCTGATTGTACGACTACCAAAACCTTGTCATTTTTTACACATTTACTTAGCATTTGAATAATTGGTTGCCCGAATCTTGAGAGATTATTGTCATAGGGCATCCAGTATAGTAATATCCAGTCATAATGATTTTTGACCGTACTTCCAAGCATATATTTGTCTCCCGAGTAATATATTGTCTCTATTAAAGAAGAACTAATACTTACTGTTATGAATTTGATTGCTTGTCTTCTTTTCACATTATTGGCTCCGGGTTGAGGATAATCAGCTTTCTGTATACTGTATTTTTTGCTAACTAAAACCTCAATTCATATTCAGCAGTGACGCGGTTGTCTCCTTGAAAATTACTGGAACTTCTGAGTAAAAGTTTATCGCTCAATCGATAGCGCACAGTAAATTCAGTCGGTTGATTTGCTGACAAAACTCGAATGATTGATGCTGAAATATTGCGCGTGATGTCAAACCCAACTTCTAAACCTAAACCGAGAGAACCCGCACCTGAACTGGAACTAGCACTTTGTGCTTCGTTGCCTCTAATCCGAGTGGGAAATAAGCGAAATTCGCTCAATCCTGTCGCGTTTGTAACCGCAGATTGAAGGTTGTTTAATAAACCCGCACCGGCTAAATTTGCGATCGCCAGTGTACTGTCTCCCTGTCCCAAAGTCTCCACGAAACTGCCGCCTAACAGCGCTACAATCTCTATTTCCGATCGACTCGGAGAACTCCTTAACTCCAGATTTTCCCCCAACTGAGAAGCCCTTCCCTGCACTAACGCTTGAACTCGGACACTCCGCACGCTGCCGAAACTTGTCGGTTCGTCTGCTATTTCAGAGGCTACAGATGTGCCGGGAGTGCGGAACCGCGTTACTTCCTGCACCGAAGTTGCTAATCTCACATCCAGCGTCGGATCGAGTCCTTGTGTTGGTACAAAGGTAGCAGTCTGCGGGTATCCTCGATCGAGTCTAAACTGCGTCGTAAACAAATTCACCGACCCGGAAGTCAACCGAATCGTACCCTCCGGGCGAAGGTCATCTAAAGTTCCATTCACCGTCAAGCCCCCAGTCGCCTGAAAACTCAATATCGGCGCACTCGTTACCCGAATTCCCCGGCCCAAATTCAGTCGCAAATCGTTCAATCCAACTTCAAAGGAAGGGGAAGTCGGAGTCGCAGGGGAAGGAGAAACCTCAGTTGTAGGGGAAGCAGAAACATCAGTCGCAGCGGAAGGAGAATCAGAATCAGAAGCAGAAGAGGAAGAAGCTAACTGAGTTGTGCCACTGCCGGGACTCCGGAGAAATACTTCACCGTCGTAGAGTTCAATATTACCGCTCAACTGCGGGCGTCTAGCCGTGCCCCTTGCCTGCACTTGACCAACCACGCCGCCGCTGTACAATCCTTTGAGGTTAACTGCCAACTTGTCGAGATTCACAGCGAGGGGATTATCCGCATCGACATCGCCCTCAGCAAAGGGCACAGACAGCGGAATCACACCAGCGGCCACAACTTGTCCCTGACTCAACTGTCCCCGAATTCCCTCTACCCGAATACGATCGCCCTCAAAGCGCACCGTCCCAGTTAGCCCTGTCAGCGGTTCTGGGAAGGCTTGCGCGCGGACGGTTGCATTTTCAAAATTCGCAATTCCTTGCGCTACAGGGTCTTGCAGGGTTCCTCCCACGCGAATTTGCACCTGTCCCTTGCCGCTGACCCACGCAACTTGCGGAGTCAATACATTAATAATTGCCAAACCTTCATTTTGCAAATTCGCCCTCAAATCGATTTGATTGCTATCAGCTTTCACGGCTGCAAACGGCAACTCAAAAGGCAAACTTCCGGCGACTTCAATCGGTTCGGTTTGAGTTACCAAAGCGCTGCCGCCAAAATTCAGGCGGGCATTGCTGTAACTGAAACTGCCGTCGGCTTGTTTAATCGGTTCTCCGTTTAACGTACCGTCAACCAAACTCAATTCTCCGGTGGCTTGCGGGTTTTGCAAACTGCCGGCCAAATTCGCCCGCAAATTCAAATTTCCCGTGACATCCACAAAAGGCAATTCCACCAGTTTTGCCAACTCTTCCACGGGCACATTTTCTACCCGCAACTGCCCGGATTGAGCTTTTTGCCCAAGTTGTCCCGAAAAGCCGATCGCACTTTTGCCGGATCTAATTTCCAAAGGCAAAACAGTTAAGATCCCGTCCTGAAAGCTGCCTTCAAGGCTGAACGTTTCAGCGACATATTCTCCCCACTGCCAGTTATCACCTTTCACATTAAATTGAGCTTCCACACCCGTTTGCAAAGAACCGGCGACAGCAATTTCCGCGCCAAAAGTGCCTTGCAATTGGGATAAGGGAGGCAATTTTTGTGATGTTTCCACTGCTTGCTGCTGCTGCAAAAGTATTTCAATTTCTGCCAAACGGCGCAACTGTTCGATTAGCGGGGCTTCTGGTTCTCCGACTGCTACAGTTTGCACGTCGCCACTGTCACCGTAAACGGGAGGTTTTAGGCCTCTCGCCAAGTCGCCTAAATTGAAATATTGCAAAGCGGCTAAAACCTGCTGCAAATTGCCTTGCTGGACGCTAACTTTCCCGGCAAATTGCGGGTTTTCGCCTGTTTGAACATTACCGGAAATTAAGTATTGACCGCTGCCTTGGCGGAATATGCCATTTGTGAGAGTGGCGCTGCCGTTAGCGTAGCTAAATTCGGCTTGGAAACTGTCACCTTTAATGTAGCCGATCGCCGGTTGGGCGATCGCAATTTGTCCCCTTGCTTGCAAAGTCGCCGGATTTAACGGCATCTTCCAACCGGGCACATTTACTTGTCCCGAAACCGTACCGGTTATCGGCCCCAAACCCGCCTCTTTACCGGGTGATAGATTCAAAGCAGCGAGGGGAAAATCGCTTAAATTAACTCGCAAAGTTTCTCCCTCGGTTTGGCCCCTAGCCACGGATTCCCCGCGTTGAATTAAGAAAGATGTCGGCAGAAAAGATTGATTTAAAGCTACTTCAATTTTGTCGCTGGCGCCGGCCAAACGCAAATCTACACTTTTCCCAGCATCCGCATTCACACTCCCCGCCAGTACCGGGTCAAAAGCGATTTGATTTACTGCTAAATTTCGTACTTCCACGTCGCCAACTAAGCTGAGTTCGGCGGGGGTTCCGGTGAGGCTGCCGGTAAAATCGACATTGCCGCGCAGGGGCTGGTTTTTCTCTGAAGGATTTTTGTCACCAATTGGTGACAAAAATCCTAGTTGTTCTGCTGGTAAGGCTGCCAGGTTAAAGTTGGCGAGTTTGACATCCAAATCTAAGTTGGAAATTGAGGGCCCTCCTTTACCTTCGAGTTCGACGTTAACAAAGCCGTTTGCTGTCAAACCCGGAGTTGTGGCGTTCTCAATTTCCACCCGTTTGCCGTCCCAATTAAATACTGCCTCAAAAGGTTGTTTCAAAAACGGCAATTCCGAGATGCGGAAACTGCCGCCGGCGCGAACATTTTGTAGGGGCGGTACCCCCGTGCCCGCCCCAATCGGGCCGGATAAATTGATATTGCCGTTAAACAGTCCTACAAGCTGGGGGAGATTTGGGGCATCAGAGACTAAACCTTTGGCTTGCAAGCTTTGTTGCTGCGACTCAAAAGCTTGCTGGAAGAGACTTAGAGCAATTTGCTCGCCCTCGATTGACGCGCGCCAATTCCCGGATTCTGCGCTGCCTTTAGCATTGACAATTCCTCCGCCGTTGGCGAGTCGAATTTGTCCGTCGCCGTTGGCGGTGATGTTGTTGGCGGTTAGATTATCTACTGTTCCCAGAATGCGGACTTGGCCGTCGAGGGTTCCGTTAATTTCTGGCGGTAAATCCGCTGTCAGCAAACCTGTTTGTTTGAGGGTTTGTTCTAAATTACTGACGGCAATTCCGTTCGTTTCCAGCAATGCTTGCAAGTTGCCGTTTTCCAATTTTGCCGTAGTATCGATCGCCCCGAGTCGATCGACCAAAATCCGTCCTTCTCCGCTACCACTAATTCCCTTGGCTGTCAAGTTATCCAAACTGCCCGCTGCTTGGAATTCGCCGTTAACTCGGCCGTCAAACCCTTTAGGCAAAGTCGCCGTCAGCGGAAACAGTTGGAGATTGCGAACAGTTTGTTCTAAGCGACTGAGAATAACTCGATCGGCATCGGCGAAAGCTTGCCAGCGTCTGTCTTCTAATTTACCTCTAAAAGCAAGAGTACCGTCCCCTATATTGAGTTTCCCGCTGCTGCTGACGCCTATGTCGGCGGCGGTTGAATTATCAAGACTACCGCTGGCTTGAATTTGATTGGATATTTGTCCGTCAAGCGATTGGAGATTTTGGATTTTGGATTTTAGATTGTTGATATTGGCGACTGTTTGGGGATTGTCAGCAGTGAAAGCTAAGCCAACATCTAACAGGGGCAATCCTAAATTTACCAGACGGCTGATGGAAGTGCGATCGGTTTCTGCGGTTCCCTGCCAGTTTCCGGCTACCAATTCTCCTTTAAAATTAACATCACTGCCGGCAAGATTGAGTCTGCCGTTGCCGCTGGCATTGATACTGCTAGCCGTCAAATTGTCAAGACTTCCCGATGCTGTAAATTGACTCGATAGCAGTCCGTCAATCGATTTGAGATTTTGGATTTTGGATTTTAGATTGTTGAGATTGGCAGATTGCTGATTTTCGGGATTGAATTCTGAAGCCACATCTAAAATCGGCAGTGTCAAATCTACTAAGCGGTCGATGGAAGTGCGATCTGTTTGTGCTGTTACTTGCCAGTTTCCCGCTACCAATTCTCCGTTTAAATTCACGTTGCTGTCGGCAAAATTGAGCCTACCGTTGCCACTAACATTGATTCCGCTAGCAGTCAAATTATCAACATTGCCCCCCACTCGAAATTCACCTGCTACCTGCCCGCCAATCGATTTGAGATTTTGGATTTTGGATTTTAGATTGTCTACATTTGCGATCGTTTCTCCTGTTGTTAAAAACGGCAATCCAATATCAATTAATTGATTAACAGCTACTTTATCAGTGTTGCCAATAACTTGCCAGTTACCCGATTCTAGTTCGCCATTAACATCAACAATACTGTCAGCAATATTCAGTGTTCCTTTGCCCGTCGCAGCGATCGCATTTAAACTCAAATTGTCCAGAGTTCCAGCAGCTTCGGCGGTTCCGCTGAACAAACCTGCTAGTTCAGGAGGCCAATTAAGCCCCGGCAGGACTTGCTGCAAACTGTTGAGATCCACACCATTGCCCTCGATCAAAGCTTGCCACTGACGGTCTTTTAGCGTAGCATCCACGTTAACAGAAGCGTCGCCAATTTTCACAACCGTATTTTGCAAATCCGCCGAATTTCCTCCGGCTCGAATTTCGCCCGCTGCGGGGAAAGTCCCTTGCGGTGCTTGCCATTGAACTCTCGTTTGAATGTTGTCTAACGGGCCGAAAATTTGAGCTTTGGCGGAGACATTGCCAATTGTAACAGTAGCAGGAATTGGGAGAGCGTAAATTTGGGCGATCGCGTCTCCGGGTACATTTTCAGCTTGGAAGTCAAACACTAAACCCGATCGCGAATTCTCCTTTGATAAAGCTAGATCGACTTCACCTTTTCCGCCAATTTTACCACCCGCCGCTGGCACTACCAAAATATCGCTCACAGTCAAAGCTAAAGAGGAAAACGGGGGAATAGAAGATTGAGAATTGGGAGTTGGGGTTTGAGCCATTCTCCCGCGTTCCAATTTGAAATTAGTGCTAATATTGTTTAATTGCAGTCGATCGACCGTAGTAGGTTTTGTCGAGGCGATCGCACCTGTCAGCACCGGCATTGCAACTGTTCCAGTCAGCTTGGCATCCGCCTTCACTTCCCCCGCCACAGCCACGGGTAATACTACTTTCTTCCCTAACTCTGTCTCCACCGCACTGACAACACTTGCCAAAGCGACTGGTTGCACGTTCGTTGTCAGATTGAAGCTAGCGTTCTCCAAATTAAAATTGGTTCCAGTGGCAACTGTTCCTGCTATTCTAAGCGGAATTAAACCGTAATTAGCCGCCAGACTATCGACAATCACATTAGTTCCTTGAAACCGCAACTGACCGCTGCTATTTTGTATGATTTGTTTCAGCGGGGAAATGCTCGCTTGCACTCCCCCAAAACTAGCCACTCCGGTAATTCCCGATACTTTATTGTCTCGCAATTGCACAGTCAAGTTGCCATGAGCTAGACCTTTTTGTAAATAAATGCCGGGAAGTTTTAGCAAGCGAGCGAGGTCGGGCAAAGGCAAATTTTGACCTTGCAACTGCACGTTAGTTTGAGCGGCAGGTAAAATAGAATCAGCTTTAAGTATAAAATTATCGCTGTTAGTAAACTGACCGTTGAGTTCGTAGAGAACGCGCTGATTTTGATCGCGAAACAGAGCACTGCCATTTTTCAAATTTACAGAAATCGGAGCAGAAGTTTTCTGCCCGACAGCAGGATTAGGCACCAAAACTGCGGCGGCATTTTCAGCTCGAATTGCCTCAACTTCAGTTTTAAATAAACCCGGAGATTTTTGCTCCCTAGTTGGAATATTAACCCAGCGGCCCTGAGCATCCTGTTCGATATAAGCGTTGGGTTTAACTAAGGTAATATCTAATTTAAGAGTGCGGTTGAACAGCAGTGGCCAGATTGAAAATTGCACTTCCACTGCTTCTGTAGAAGCGTAATCGGGATCGGTAGGAGTTGCAGGTAAAGTCGATCGGCCAAACCGCAAACCTGTCAGAGAAAATCCCTCCAAACGTCCGAGTTGCACAGGTCGCTTCAGCAACTGACTGACTTCCGTTTCCACCAAAGGAGCTAACTTTTCCCGCACCCACTGGTATCCTACCGCCGCCCCCACCAAGGCGAGAATACTTAATCCCGTACCGCTAAGCAGCAGCAGACGCCACCAGCGGCGGTGGGGGCGGGGTGCGAGTTGATTTTTGTTATCGTCCGAGTTAGTCATGGGTGTTTCTCAAAAATCAGAGAATTCAGGAATTATAGGAAATCAGCCGATTTTAGACAGGTATAATCTCTGTGATTCGCCAGGGTGCCTTCTGCCTTTGGTAGACTCAAAAGTGAGGTCGGAAGTGCCGATCCCGGGATCGATCGCAGGCAAAAGGCATGCCCCCACTCCAGAGTAGACTCCAGAAACCTTTACCGAACTTAATCAAAACACGCAACACCACCTAAAACCAAGTCCTCCAACTCCTCGAAATCCTCTAGATTCCCCCCGCAGTGCAGGATCGGTGGTCAAGCTAAAATCTAAAATATCAAACCAAGTAGTCCAAATGCCCCAACTCCTTTCGATCCCGCCGGTGCAGGATCGGTGGTCAATCTAAAATCTAAAATATAAAATTTAAAATCGGTTGCCCGATCGCTTCTAAGATAAAAAAACGGTGGTTAAGAAGGTCTTTAAAACTTATGCGAGTGTTCGTCTTACTCTTCAATGCCCGCACCGAGAATGAGGGAATTCATACCATTCAACTCGGCGATCGCAATAAAGTTCTGATGTTTGAGTCAGAAGACGACGCCACCCGCTTTGGCGTGATGTTGGAAGCTCAGGATTTCCCCGAGCCCACTGTCGAGGCGATCGACGAGGAGGAAATTAAGGAGTTCTGTGACAGTGTTGATTATGATTGGGAACTTGTGCCCGCGGGCGCGCTGGCTATTCCGCCAGAAGACAATGTAACACAGACTCAGTGGCAGCCGGAGTCAGAGCCCGAACCCGCACCTGATTCTGATGTTTCCCAAAACGAACTGGATTCTATTCGCCGCCGACTCGAAGGACTTTTGTAATAGGAAGTTCGGCAACGAGTAGTGTACGGGATTTAACGGATGGATATTGAGATTCGAGGTGAAGACGGAAAAGGGAACAAGGCAGGGCGGTTTCATTCTCAGGGAAATCATCGTTTTGTAGGGGTAGTGTCCCCGTGCCTACCCCCTCCACCGACTA
Organism: Microcoleus sp. Pol8_D6; assembly: GCF_036700965.1. Lineage (NCBI taxonomy): Bacteria > Bacillati > Cyanobacteriota > Cyanophyceae > Oscillatoriales > Microcoleaceae > Microcoleus > Microcoleus sp. Pol8_D6. The sequence continues at coordinate 72,497 of NZ_JAUBPW010000014.1, forward strand.
GCCGACAACTGACAATTAACAACTAACAAAAAATGAAGAATTTGGAAGAACGGGGCCATCTGCTGACTGAACAGGTGAATGCCAACAGCGAGAATTTAGACCAACTCAGTTCGATCGAATTAGTGGACTTGTTCAACCGGGAAGACGCCCAAACCTTAAGCGCGATCGCCCACGCCCGCGAACAGTTAGCCCAAGCGATCGACATTGCAGCCGAGTCTCTGCGTCAAGGAGGTCGCCTGTTTTACGTCGGTGCGGGTACTTCCGGGCGTTTGGGGGTGCTCGATGCGGCCGAGTGTCCCCCCACCTTCTGCACGCCACCAGAACTCGTACAGGGCATAATTGCCGGGGGTGCGGGGGCTTTGGTGCGGAGTTCGGAGGATTTGGAGGATCGGGCTGAGGATGGGGCCGAGGCGATCGCCCACCGTCAAATTACCAATTTAGATGTAGTTGTCGGGATTACGGCTGGAGGTACGACGCCGTTTGTGGCGGGCGCTTTGCAGGCTGCTCGCCAGCGGGGGGCGAAGACTGTGTTTATGGCCTGCGTACCCGTCGAACAAGTGAATTTTGAGGCTGATGTTGATATTCGGTTGTTGGTTGGCCCGGAGGTAGTGGCGGGTTCGACGCGCTTGAAAGCCGGTACAGTCACAAAAATGGCTTTAAATATCATTTCGACTGGGGTAATGGTGAAGCTGGGCAAGGTTTACGGCAATCGAATGGTTGATGTGGCGGTGACTAATAAGAAATTGCGCGATCGGGCTGTGCGGATGTTGCAGGATTTGACTAATTTAAACCGGGATGAGGCGGGTTTTTTGCTCGAAAAAAGTGGCAAGTCGGTTAAATTAGCTTTGATGATGCACTGGACTAATTTGGAAAAGGAAGAGTGCGATCGAATTTTGGGCAAGTTTCAAGGCAATTTGCGATCGGCTGTGGCATCAATTAGTCAGTCATCAGTCATCAGTCATTAGTCATCAGTCATCAGTCATCAGTCATCAGTCAACAGTCATCAGTCAACAGTCATCAGTCAACAGTCAACAGTCATTAGCCATTTGCACTATGGATTCAAAAAATTGTGAAATCTCTTCAGTGGATCTGATGTGATAAACACTTTTGGTATTTTGAGCGCGATCGACATACTCGCGATATCTGGGAGTCAAGTACTTGTGACACAACCAAAGAACGCGGTAACTATTAATTGAACCCTTCAAGATAGGACTCTTTTCCGGCCAGCCTTCTGGCGGTATAAACTTACCTGTAATCAGCCGTTTAGTCACCCACCAGAAATGCACGTATAAGGGCAGATCAACAAAAACCAGACTATCTGCCTCGTTGAGTCGAAGCCAGACGGTTTCCATACAACCAAAACCGTCTATAATCCATCGGTTAGTAGCCAAAATTTTCTCATGGATCTGCTTATATTCTTCATTGGGAACCTCAGCGCCCCCAGATTGATATTTAATCTTATCCAAAGGGTAAAGTGGCAAACCAGTGATTTCTGATAATCTCTTGCTGAGAGTTGATTTACCGCCTCCAGCGTTGCCAAACACGGCTACTTTTTTCATAGTTACCCCTCTTAGTAATGATGCAAATTGTAACAACACTGTGGAGAATTGCTATAACAACTGAAGTAGTAGGGTGCGTCAGCTTCGACAATCTGGGCTACCCATCCAATCCCTACGAACTGACGCACCTTACAAGCTGCCTAAGTGAAATTTTACACTACCGATTCCCCGTTACCCATTCACAAAAACGCTCGATGTAAGCTGACTTTGACTTACACCCTGCACGATGCCCAAATAATTACTGCCAGACTTAATCGCCGTAGAAGCGACACTTGCACCTCCATCCAACTGCAAACTCACAGCTTCAAAAGTCAAGTTGGCAAACCCGATACCGTCCGTCAAACCAATGTTATCCCCAGCCCCAAAATCGACGATTACATCTGCACTTATTAAAGTAGCCGCCGCAGACAAACCTCCGGCCAAGATAAACGTATCATTTCCAGCACCGCCGGTCAGCATATCTTGACCGCGATCGCCCGCTAACAAATCGTCGCCGTTACCGCCAATTAAGATATCATCTTCTTTGCCACCGCGAATAGTATCGTTACCGTCAGATCCGATTAGTCGATCGTTATCGTTGTTGCCGCTGATAAAATCATTGCCAACACCGCCATCAATTGAATCCGATTCTTTGCCACCCGATAAGCTGTCATTGCCGCCTGCGCCATTAATTGTATCCGCACCTTGCATTCCATTAATGCTATCAGCAGCTTCTCCCCCCGTGATATTGTCTTTGCCGGAAAGGGCAAAAATTGGCAATCCCGCAGCATTTGTCGGTATTTGACTATCGGCACTATCTGAGAGGAAATAATTGCCGCCGCTGGCTGTATTTTTGGGTGCTGTAGTCGGGCTGCCGTCCCCTATAGCATTGGGTATTGGCGAAGTAATCGATACCAATGTGTTGGGAGTAGGTGTGGGAGTAGGCGTGGGAGTAGGTGTCGGTGTCGGTGCGGGATTGACACTACCGTCAAGAGAAGTCGCAAAAACTTGCGTCCAATAGTGATTGAAATTTTCTGTGCCAGTATCGTCGGCTAAGAAATAGTAACCGATGCCAATTTCTTTGAGATTGGGGTTAAGAATGTTAGCCCGGTGGCCGCTGCTGTTCATCCAAGATGATACAACTTGTTCGGGTGTAGAAGAACCCGCAGCAATATTTTCTGCTGCCGCTGAGAATTGATAGCCCGTTGTAGTAATGCGACTGGTGAATGACGAACCATCTTTTCCGGTATGCGAAAAGAAGTCTTGCAGTGCCATGTTTTGGCTGTGATTTTCCGCCGCATTTAGTAACTGAGTATTTAAGGTTAGCGGTGATAAACTCAATTGGCCGCGTTCGATGTTGGTAAGTTCTAAAACTCTATAAATAAAGTTTTGATTGGTGGTTGAAGTTGGGGCGAGTTGAGAGGCAGATCGCTCTCCTGTTAAAATGTCCGAGGACTGAGAAGCTGAATTTGGTAGTTGTTCAAGCATGGGGATGATCAACAGTTTTAAGACTTGGTTTTGCTGGTAGATGGCTTACCGTCTTAACGATAGTTTCCCCGATCGCTAGCTTGACACAATTCAATAATTGTGTTAATCCCTGCCGCTGCTGTATCTATTTTGATTATAGCTGTTGTCAAAGTGTGGATGTCAAGATGCCGACTCTGGTTGGGAAAGGGAAGAGTACGCTCGAATTTAAGGAGAGTTTCAAAGGAATGTGCGATCGCCCGTGGCATCAATACAATTTTAGATTTTAGATTTTAGATTTTAGATTTTTCCTGATTAGTAAGGTTTACGCTACGCAACCAGCCCGCTGGCTGGCTAGAAACCCGGTTTCTACGAGTTTTGCAGATAGGAACAAGAAATATAGGAAGAAACCGGGTTTCTGAAATATGTGTGCGATCGCGAACAGAGTTTTTAGTAGAATCTTCACAAAAAATTCTAAATTAATTCAAAATTCACAAGCGTGCAGGGTTGTTCGCGATCGCCAAAGCAATCTCAAGATTTCAAACTATTTTCTTGTCCGGCTTTAGCCTCCTGAGCAACTTGTTCAACCTCATCTTTGGCGAGAATTTCCAAAGCTGTCTGTGCTTCTGCACCGCCCAACCGCCCCAAAGCTTGGGCGACTCTGTAACGGATCTGCCAATCTGCATTGGAAGCGTAGGGAAGCAGCAGCGGCAGCGCCCGTTTATCTCCCAATTCACCTAATGCGCTGATGGCAATGGTTTGGATCAATTCGTTTTCAGAATTCAGGGCATTTTCTAACATCGGAAAGGCTTTCGGATCTCCCATTTCTCCCAAAGCCGCGACGATGCTCAGTTGCACCAGCCATTCAGAGGTACTGCTATAAACTTGCTGCAAATCATCTAAAGCATCGGTTAATTTCAATGCGCCCAAAGCATCGGCTGCTGCTGCTTGCACGTCGGGTTCGGGGTCGTTATTCAAGCTGTTTCGCAGTACCTCTAAAGCGTTCGCCAGATTCTGCGTGCCGAGGGTTGATAATTGGCTGACTGCTGCGTAGCGAACCCGGACGTTTTTGTCGCCGATCGCAATTTGAATCAGTTTATAGGCGATCGCGGGTTCTAGTTGCCGCAGTTGGTTGACTGCTCGCAGTCTTTCGCCAAAATCCTCGGAATTCAGCAATTGTTCGACAGACTCAGGGGTAATGCTCATCGGATTTTAGATTTTAGATTTGAGATTTGAGATTTGGTAATTGGTAATTGCCAAAAGCGAGCGAGATTTAAGGAGCGATCGACTCATTTTCTGATACAGTCCTGGAACTGCAACAGTTAATTTAAGATTCGGCAGCCATCGCTCGGATAATATCTCCCCTAGTGAGGATGCCGATTACTTTGCCTGCAGTATCAAGCACTGGCAATCGATGGATGCTGCGATCATGCATCAGTTTGGCAGCTTCTTGGACAGATTTGTCGGGCCCGATGGTAACTGGGTCTGTACTCATCGCTTCTCCTACTGTTTGTCCTAAAGCTTTGTGGAGTTCTCGCTCGTAACGAGAGGGATTTTCCAAATAAATTACGCTGTCGAGCACCATGATATAAGCGGGCGGAGTTACGCCGGTTTCCCGCCACATCAAGTCGGTTTCGGAGATGACTCCTACCAACAAGTCATTCTCATCTACGACGGGAAGACCGCTAATGCGTCGATCGGCTAAAATTTTAATCGCTTCGTTCAAGGGCATTTCGGGTCGCGCCAAAATCGGCTCGCGGCTCATTACATCGGCTACTGTTTTTGGCATGATTAGCGGTTGATTGAGTTATCTCTCCTTATCGATCATATAGGCAAAGCGTGACACAGACTGAAGAAAGGCAGCTCTGCTGAAAGGATTGGTTTGAAGGTAGTAAAGAAGGAAAAAGTTTGAATGCCAGAATTTTGCTGTTTTTTCGATCGCACTATAAAATTCTGCCGTTTGCCGGACTCCAGCGGGCGATCGGTCTGACAAGATTGTTAAGATATCTTAAAGAGCGGATAAATCCTTACCAATGCCAGAATCTCCAGCCCGAGAACCAGACTCCCAACCAGAAGCGCGCTGTGTATTGGTTTGCCAGTATCAATCTTGCCTGAAAAATGGTTCAGCAGCAGTGCTAGCTGCTTTTGAAGCTCAACAAGTTGCCGGGGTGAAAGTGGAGGCCTGTAGTTGTCAGGGACAGTGTACCACTGGCCCGACTGTACGAGTTACCCCAGACGAAATTTGGTATTGTCGAGTTAAACCGAGTGATGTACTGTTAATTGTGGAAGATCACCTCAAAGGGGGAAAACCTGTAGAGGCGCTGTTCAATCCGAGAATTCATGCGCGTTATTATTATTAATATTGACTTGATTCGGTGAAACTTCCAATATCGGGCGCATCTAATTTTAATAGTTATTGTTAAGGAACTGGCACTTTGAAAATCCAAGGAATTGCGCTTAGTTTGTTAGTCCTAATTCTGGGGCGTGCGTCGGCGGTTGCTGCTCAAACATCGGCGGTTGCTGGGGATATTTGTCCTGGGGAATTGGGGGCGCAAGTAGATGCGATCGCCAATCGTCCCGAATTTAGTCGATCGCGCTGGGGCATTTTGATTCAACCTCTATCTTCTACTACTACTCTCTACAGCCGCGACGCCCAAAAATTTTTTATTCCAGCATCAAATGCAAAGCTGCTAACTACAGCCGCTGCTTTGCAGAAACTCGGTGCAGATTTTCGGATTAAGACATCGGTTTACAGCGGCGAAAATGGAAGTTTGTACGTTGCTGGCAGGGGAGATCCGAGCATTGCTGAGGCTCAGTTGAAATCTTTGGCGCAGCAGTTGAAGCAGCGGGGAATCAGTCAAGTTAACCAGTTGATTGGCGATGACAGCTATTTTCAAGGCAGTGCAGTTAATCCGAATTGGGAATGGGAAGACGCGCAAGCTGGCTACGGAGCGCCAATTAACAGTTTAATTTTCAATCAAAACGCGATCGACCTTCTCTTGTCCCCGCAGGCTCTGGGGCAACCTCTGAAAGTTACTTTTGCCGAACCAAAGCTGGCAAATCAGTGGCAACTTCAGAACAATACTGTTACCGTAGCTCAAAACGAATCTGAGTTTATTGAAGTTGGCCGGGAGTTCGATCGACCTATAATTCGAGTGGGCGGACAGTTGAAAGTGGGTGCCGAACCTGAATCAGCTTATGTCGCCGTTGTCAACCCCGCTAATAATTTTTTGCAGTATTTTCAACAAGCCCTGGTGGCTGAGGGAATTCCTGTTAAACAGAGTTTAGTTGCATCGGCTTCTCGCAATTTAAATCAAGAATTAGCGACCGTTGAATCGCCGCCGCTGGCCCAATTGGTGAGAGAAACTAATCGCGAAAGCAACAATCTTTATGCAGAAGTTTTATTGAGATTGCTGGGAAAAGTTACAGACAAGATGCCTCTGCCGCAAGAGGATACAGGTGAAAGCGGTTTGAAAGAGTTAAAAACAGTTTTAACTCAATTAGGAGTAAATCCAAACAGCTACATATTAGCCGACGGTTCCGGCTTGTCTCGGCACAATTTAATTACTCCAGAAGCCTTGGTGGAAACTTTGAGATTGATGGCTAATTCACCTGCTGCATCGATTTACCGCCAGTCACTGTCGATCGCTGGCGAGAGCGGGACTTTGAAAAATCGCTTTAATAATACACCAAATCGCGTAATTTTGCAAGGAAAAACAGGAACTATGAGCGGAGTTTCGGCGCTGTCGGGATATATCGAAGTTCCGAATTACGAGCCGCTGGTGTTTAGCATTATCGTCAATCAATCTGACCTATCGACTGCAAAAATGCGATCGGCAACGGACGAAATTGTGCTATTATTGAATCGCCTGCGTCGCTGTTAAAACAATACATTTAAGGTAAAAAACGTGGGTTCAGTAGTTACGCCTAAAAAACCGGACACCCAACAACCCTACAAGTTTTAAGTTTCATTAGATTGCAGCGGCGGGGATCGAAAAGCAGCTACAATAAAAGTAGAAAAATTAACACCATTGGGACGTTTTAGCCTGCTACCAGTCGGCGGGTTCTGTACTTCCCGAAAATAAGTCTAACTTTCCAACTATGAATTCTTTCGATTCCGAACAGCAACACATCTTTGTCGAAACCAATAACATCCGCCTGCACTGCGTTTCTCAAGGAGAAGGCGAGCTTGTTCTTCTCCTGCATGGGTTTCCAGAGTTTTGGTACTCTTGGCGTCATCAAATCCCTGCTTTAGCGCGTCATTTCAAGGTAGTAGTGCCGGATTTGCGGGGCTACAACGATTCCGACAAGCCGGAAAGCGGCTATGATTTAGATACGCTGAGCGCCGATATTCGCGGTTTGATTGCGAGCCTCGGTTATACAAAAGCTCACGTTGTAGGTCATGATTGGGGAGGGGCGATTGCGTGGCACTTAGCTCAAAAATTCCCCGAACAACTCAACCGCTTGGCAATTTTAAACGCTCCGCACCCGCAGCGATTCGTGCAGGAAATGGCGAGCAATTTAGATCAAATTCGCCGCAGTTGGTACGTTTTGGCGTTTCAGGTTCCCGGCATTCCCGAATGGTTGATCCGGCAAAACTTGAAAGATTTTGTTCACAATGTTTTCCAAGGACAAGCTGTTCGCAAAGGATCTTTTAGCGCTGAGGAAACTAAGATTTATCAGACTGCTTTAGAAAAGCCGGGAGTATTAGCCGCCGCTATCAATTATTACCGCCAGATGTTTCACCCGCAGAGGCTTTGGAATTTGGCGGAGAAATTAGAACCTGTGACAGTACCTACTTTGGTGCTTTGGGGAGAAGAAGATGCGTTTTTGAGCCACAAACTTGTAGAAGGTTTAGACAGATTAATTACTGCTCCGTTTAAGTTGAAATTAGTTCCTCACTGTGGTCACTGGATTCAGCAGGAAGCGCCGCAAACTGTGAATCGAGAATTGCTGAGTTTTCTGAGAAATTCTTCTCGTTCTGTGGCTTTGGCATAGAGGGTTTTAAACATTGCAAATGAAAACCCGGTTTTACAGCTAAACCGGGTTTTCATCTGTCTAGGGATAGGTGTTTTTTAGGGTGCGTCGTGCCTAGAGTTTCTGGATTACCAGAGAATTCAAGCTAGCTGACGCACCCTACTTATTTATTAGTCCCAGAGCAAATTTTCTTGGATCAGCAGTGCAATCATCGCAGTTCTGGAACAAACACCGAGTTTGATAAAAATCCGCCTCACGTAAGTAGCAACCGTCCAGTGACTGATATTTAAATTTTTGGCAATACATTTGTTGGGCAGCCCTTGGGCTACTAATTGTGCGATCGCTCTTTCCCGTGGACTCAGGCTAATTTCCGGTTTGTAACTTTTGCTTTGCATACTTTTGCAGTGAGGTAACGAGTTAAAATCTAATCAATTAAGGGTTGAATTCCGAGTTTTTCTCGAACTTCAGATAAAGGAGTTTCCCAATCAGATGCAACGTCCCAATTAATTAACCGAGTGGCTAATTTTCCGTGTTTTAAGCCTTTGATAATTTGTCCGATCGCGCATTTGCCGCTGATCAGTCCAACTAACACTAAAATCGCACAAGAAGGAAGAAATACTTGATCACGAGTAAACGCTTGAAGTATAAATTCATCTTCTGTTGAAGCTGAAAGACCAGTCAGAACCCGTTAAACGTCGTGGTTTCGCTGAATCCAGTCTCCCGATGCGATCGGCTCAAAGCCTTGTTCGTCTAGAAATCGCGCCACTTCGCACCCTAATGTTCCTGCTGGCAGTTGGCGCAATTTTGCCAAGTCTAATTCAAAGTGTCGAGCGCTCTCAATTTGAGGATTAATGGTTTGAGCCATCTTTAATATAACTCCTAATTGACCGTCAGCCATAATTTATTATCCATTCAACAATGATTTAAGTTTCGAGCAAATTAATTTGTGTTGGTCAAGTTCATTTTTGCGCTGAATCAAGACTACTTTTTTTACCGACTCCGCTTAAAAATCGTACTTTCTGTCAAACCAATCGGCGATCAGGAGCTTTTACATTTCTTTACAAGCATTCTTAGATTGGAAATCTGCTACCTGTAAAAATCGCCCTAGTGTTTGTAATCGCAACTTGACCCACCGGGGAGTAGCCGTAAAATCCACAGTATTTAGCGGTGATTGGAACTCCCTTACTTACGTATATAAATTTATTCTGCTGCTAATTATTGGAACTTGCAATGAGTCAGAAGTGGAAGCTTGTAGGCATCGTGATGCAAGTGCATACAAGTGAAGAGAGTGGAAGGGAGCTGAAGCAAGGTGAAGTTATGCAGAGTTGATGCCGGGGATAGTCCGCACGCAGGGTAAAACGAGTGCGCTGTCGCTCAAATGAGTGTCACTCATTTGAGCGACTGGTCAAGTATTTTCACCAACAGCTATAAATAAAGTAGAGATTCATATCATACAAGGTGTTGCTGTGAAAAAACTTTCCATTTTGTTATCCACAGGAGTTGTGTCATTAATTTGGTGTGCTGCTGCTAGCGCTACCACTTATGTTAATCCTAACGGTAAAACTACTTTAAACTTGTCAGAAAAAGGAAACAATCGCAGCGGTTTTTACTTGACCAAAGTAGGCAATCGGGAATTTTTGGGCAATATTCAAATTACCCGTTCCGAAGGAGCAGCAGGCTCTTACTATTACAATGGGACTTTCAAAGACAGTGCGACAGGCCCTGGCCGAAAAATTGTTTGTTCTGGAGATATTGCCATTGTCAGGCGTCAAGTTGGAAGAAGCAGCCAATTGGGAGCCGAAGTTACTTGGAAGGTGAAAGCAGGAGAAAATTGTCCTTCTATTGGCCAGACATTTAAAGTAAATTTAGTCGAAGCTTTACCGCGTCCTAATGCAAGTGGCGACTATACTTCTAGCAATGCTAATACTTGGTCGAGTCCAACAAATGGTTTTGTAACTTGGCCTGCTTGGCGAGTCACCTCGCGAGATGGACAACTCAACTGTCGCAAGACCGCAAACGGAGCAATTCAACAAGTTTACCGCGCGGATAAAGATACAGTTGCTGCTGAACTCAGGGGAGCAAATGCTATTACGATGGCGAACGGTCAACCCTGGTTGCTCACAAGACAAGGCTGTTATGTGCGCGCTAATTCTCAATACATTCAGCCAGTTTCTATGCCTGAATAAGTGATCGTAAGTAGGGACCATCTCAATGAAAGCAGCCAAGCCCAAAATTGGAGTTTTGAGGCCAGAGGCAGAAGGCAGAAGGCAGGAGCCAGAAGAAGTATTTTTACAAATATGAGAGGCTCCCAGTTCCGCTGTCAGAGCCACGCGGCTGACCAAAAGACATGAATCCAGTTTAGAAGGAGTATTTTGAAAACAATTCTGTTGGGATAAGCTGTTGTGGATTTAAATTGTATGTCAAAAAACAATAAAACAATGAGTGGGGTGGGCGTCCCGCCCGCCTCGAATATGCAATTTAAATAAAAAGTCCGCGTTATTTTGTGGCTTCACTACTAAACCATCGATCACTGCATAACAATTGCCATGTAAAGGAGTACCCCCTCATCCCTGTTTATCCTGCAAAAGTTACATAGCGTGACAAAAGTTACGCTCGCCGGTTAAATAGAAACTCGCTATCGTCATAAAATTAAAATTAAACTGATCAAAAAAACGCCGACTTTCCTGTTAAACACAAACGCCGCACCATAGCTAAGCAGACCAAGGAGGATGTCAATCATAATAGTGGTATCGACAAGAGATAATCGTTAGATACTCGTCATCCACAACATAAACTAATCGATTCGTATCATCAATTCGCCGCGACCAAAAACCAGCCAGATTCTCCCTCAGTAGTTCGGGCTTTCCGATCCCCTCAAACGGCAATCGGATTGTTGCCTCAATTAGCTTGTTAATTCGTTTTAAGGTTTTCTTATCTTGCCCTTTCCAATATAAATAATCGCCCCAAGCCTCATCCGTCCATGCTAACTTTCTAGTCATCCAACAAATTTTGCTCTACCACTTTCCCCTGCTTAAAGTGAGCGATAGAACGCTCCAAATGGGCAGCATTGGTGGGGGATTTGAGTAAATGAACTGTTTCCAGCAAGCTATTAAAGAACTCTAGCGACATCACCACGGCATCCTCCGCATCTCGTCTAGTGATGATGGTATAGTCCGTATCTTCCACTACTCTGTCTAAAACAGCCTTGAGGTTATTTCTCGCTTCGCTAAAAGAAACAATATTCATGTACTTGACACTTGTACTACTTACTGTACAAGTATAGCAATCCGCAATATATTCGGCAATCCCGATCTCATATCATGTCCGGTCAATTTACTGGTTCTATGGCTGGAGCCTGGGAACCGATACCTAGAGGAAGAGCCTCGCGAGCGAAAATTAAATTCGAGGCTCTAGGTAGCTGTGGAGTGTTACTTTCGCTCCAGCCTGGTAACGAGTAAACAATCAGTAAACAACCAGTAAACGAGTAATAATTGAGGACTAAAAAACTTAGATTTCTTCGTCCAAACCATCTACATCATCTACCTCATCATTTACATCATCTACATCATCTACATCATCTACATCATCTACCTCAATAGGAGCGACAGAATTAGCAGAAACCAGAGCACCTGTCTCAAGTTTCTTTTTAACTAGCTCCTCAATTTCATTTTTGAAATCGATGTTTTTCTCCATGTGCTGGATCACTTTGTCTCGTCCTTGAGCTATGTTCTCTCCGTTGTAGCTATACCAAGAACCTTTTTTCAGAATTACTCCCATTTCGTCGGCCAAGTCAGTCAGACAGCCTAAAGTAGAAATGCCTTTGCCAAATACAATGTCAAATTCGGCAATGCGGAAAGGCGGAGCAACTTTATTTTTAGCAACTTTAACTTTCGTGCGGTTGCCGTATTCTTCGGTACCTTTTTTCAAGCTTTGAATGCGGCGAATGTCGAGCCGCACGCTGGCGTAGAATTTGAGTGCGTTACCGCCGGTTGTGGTTTCCGGGTTGCCGTAAGTTATGCCGATTTTCTGCCGCAATTGGTTGAGAAAGATGACGGTACAGCCGGATTTGCCGATATTGCCGGTGATTTTCCGCAAAGCTTGACTCATCAAGCGCGCTTGCAAACCCATGTGGGAGTCGCCCATGTCGCCTTCGATTTCGGCGCGGGGGACGAGGGCGGCTACGGAGTCAATTACTACGATATCGACGGCGACGGAACGGACGAGTTGATCGACTATTTCTAGGGCCATTTCGCCGGTATCCGGCTGGGAAACTAAGAGATTTTCAATATCGACGCCTAAAGCTGAGGCGTAGGTGGGATCGAGGGCGTGTTCGGCATCGACGAAGGCTGCGATACCGCCGGATTTTTGGACTTCGGCGATGGCGTGGAGAGCTAGAGTGGTTTTACCGGAACTTTCCGGGCCGTAAATTTCAATAACTCGACCTTTTGGCAAACCGCCGCCCAAAGCAATGTCTAGTGTCAGGGCTCCGGTGGGAATGGTTTCTACCCTCATGCGAGTGGAGTCTCCCAATCGGACGATCGCCCCTTTGCCAAAGCTGCGCTCGATTTGGGAGAGTACGGAAGTTAGAGCTTTTTGCTTTTCTGAGTTTTCAGTGGAAGTTTTTATAGACGCTTCTTTTTTTGCCATTTGCGGTACGCGGGTAGACCCCTTGCGGAGCTTGTTGATTAACTGTACAACACGTATGTTAGCAGTTATTTTTGGGGTCTGGAGGTTCTGGGAGCATTTGGTTGAAGATTCTTGATTTTGGGGTGGTTCAGCCTGCTCCCGCCTTCAGAATGCCCAAGATGTAGAAGATATTTAACTGGTTCCCAGACTCTGTCTGGGAACCGATGTAAGCGAGGCTCTGCCTCGAAAAGCTTACATTAAAATTGGAGGCAGAGCCTTCGGATCTGTGTTACCAGGCAGAGCCTGGTAACAAGTAATCGCCACAATTAGGACAAGCATGGCATCTACAACACATCAAGACATATCTGTCAATAGTAAAAATTCCCGCTGGTTGATTAACTTATTGGCGATCGGCATTTTACTTGGTATCGGATTTCGGTTTTTTGAGATCGATCGCAAACTGTACTGGCACGACGAAGCTTACACATCAATCCGCGCCGCTGGTTTCACCCGCCAAGAAATTGACGACGAACTATTCCAAAACCGGATTTTTCCCGCACCAGAATTGCAAAAATATCAGCGGATTAAACCGGGAAGTACAGAAGTAGACACCATTCGTTCTTTGGCACTAGAAGACCCGCAGCATCCGCCTTTATACTTTCTCATGGCTCGTTGGTGGATGCAGCAATTTGGCAGTTCTCTAACAGCATCTCGCAGTTTGCCAGCACTATTAAGTTTGCTGTCGCTGCCTTTGATGTACGCTTTAGCTCAGGAACTTTTCGCCTCGAATTTGGCTGCGTTATTAGCAACAGCACTTTTGGCTTTATCTCCCTTTGACATCTTGTTTGCTCAGACCGCAAGGCAGTACAGTTTGCTGACAGCCACAGTGATTGGGAGCAGTTGGCTGCTGCTGAGAGCAGTGCGGTTGCGGGATTGGCAAAATTGGGTATTTTACTCGCTGGCGATCGCCCTTGGTTTCTACACTCATCCTTTCTTCAGTTTAACACTCATTGGACACGGAGTTTTTATAATTTCTTACTGGTTGTTTGTCAAAAAAACAAAATTGCCCGGTCACGTAACTAATTCCCAATTTTTCTTAGCAGTAACAGCAGCTTTAATATTGTATATCCCCTGGATTTACGTGCTGGCGACCAACCTGGGACGAGCATCAGCTACGACAGATTGGACGCGAGTATCTCCGGGTTGGCTGTATCTTGTCAAATTGTGGACACTCAGCTTTACAGCTTTATTTTTTGACTTCGACTTCGGGTTTGATAATATTTGGACTTATCTGCTGAGATTGCCATTTTTGCTGTTATTTGCGGCAGCCCTTTACACAATCTGCCGCCGCACTAGCAGTTCAACTTGGGTGTTTATTGTAACATCAATTTTTGTACCTTTTTTGCTCCTGGCTTTACCGGATCTGATCCTAGGTGGCAAACGTTCGGCAGTCAGCCGTTATCTGATTTCGTGCTTTCCGGCAGTGCAGCTAGCAGTTGCTTACTTGCTCGCCAGTAACGTGAAAACTCAGCAGCGGTTTTGGCAAGTCATTTTAGGCTTGGTATTTACAGCAAGTATAGCCTCTTGTACAGTTAGCGCTTTTTCTGATACTTGGTGGAGCAAAGACTTGAGCTATTTTAATGCTGAAGTTGCGAAAATTATTAACAAAGAGGCGATAGCTAATCGATCGATTAAAGATACAATTGTAATTAGTGATCGTGGCAACGATTTTACTAACATGGGAGATTTGCTGTCTCTAAGTTATTTGCTCGACAAAGACGTGCGGCTGATGCTGCTGAGCCAGTCGCCAGATATGGAGATGCTGAACAAATATTCGGCTCCCCTAGTGTTCCGCCCTTCGGAAAAATTGCGATCGGCTCTCAAGCAAAATCAACGCCGCTTAGAGCCAATATTGCAGTATGCCCGACTTTTTCGAGCGTGGCGAGCTTCTTAGAGCAATTCTGAAAAGTAGCTGTAGGGACACTCCAAGAGCCCAAGGCGTGTCAACTTAACGTCAAACCTAGTTAGAGACGGCTGTTTGACTATTAAGGCCAGATCCCCCCTAGCGAGCGGGCGGGCACGGGGGCACCGCCCCTACGAAGGGGGGAGAGGAAGCCTCTTTAAGTCCCCCTTCTTAAGGGGGATTTAGGGGGATCTGGACTCAGGTAAAAACGAGATTTATCAAGGCTTTCAAGCTTAAGTTGACACCTATGGGCATTGCCGTCTCCGGCGCCGGGATTCGGGACATGGCAAGGCCTAAGTCCCTACTGTTCGTTTTAATAATTGGTATAAGATTTAGAATTGTAGTCAGACAAAAAAACTCTGTCAGTTGTCTCAAGTATTGGGGCTGACACACCCGACATCATCATCAGCAATAATTATTTGAATACTTAGGATAAAAAGCAATGCAAGAGTTAAATAAATCATCTTCCGAATCCGCGCAGAAGTTTCGCAATCTTCAGACAGAATTACGCGAGCGTTGGCGAGCGATAGAAGAATTCGACAGCGGAGATTGTGACATTATTATCATTCCTTCTGTCAGCTTAGATCAGCAAGAAATGCGGAAAATTGAGGGTGCTTACCACTACGAAGAGCGACATTTATTTTCATTGATTCGCCTGCGAAATCCCCACACGCGCTTAATTTACATTACCTCGGAGCCATTGCACCCGATGATTGTGGATTATTACCTGCAATTGCTGCCGGGAATTCCGTTTTCTCACGCGCGCGATCGGCTTTTGCTGTTCAGTGCTTACGATGCTTCTGCCAAATCCCTCACCCAGAAAATTTTAGAGCGCCCCCGCTTGATGGAGCGCATTCGTCAAGCAGTACGGCCGAAAAAATCTTATATGGTTTGTTATAACTCGACGCCCTTAGAACGCGAGTTATCTGTTCAATTGGGGATTCCTTTGTGGGCCAGCGATCCCGATCTGTTATACTGGGGAACAAAAAGCGGTAGCAGGCAAATTTTCCAAGAATGTGGCGTGCCTTATCCTGACGGTTCCGAGTTGGTTTGGAATGCGGAAGATTTAGCAGAAGCTGCCGCTCAATTGTGGGAACGGCAGCCACATTTGCAGCGGATCGTAATTAAGTTAAATGAAGGTTTTTCGGGGGAAGGGAATGCAATTTTAGACCTGAAGTCCCTCGCAGGTAAAGCGCCTACAGAAAGAGCAAAGGCAATTGGCGAGCACTTCCATAATTTACGCTTTCAATCCAAAGGCGAAACCTGGGACAACTTTAGCAGCCGCATTCCCGAATTAGGGGCAATTGCCGAAGCATTTATCGAAGGAGAAGAAAAGTTCTCCCCCAGCGTTCAAGGCAGAATTATTCCCAGCAGCGAAGTAGAAATCCTCTCCACTCACGACCAGATTTTAGGAGGCCCAGACGGCCAAATTTTCTTGGGTTGCCGATTTCCGGCGGACGAATCTTACCGGCTGGCGTTGCAAGAATTGGGATGGAAAGTCGGGCAAAACTTAGCTAAAAAAGGCGCTTTAGAAAGATTTGGAGTAGATTTTCTCGCTGTAAAGCAATCCGACGGGAAATGGGATCTTCAAGCAATAGAAATTAACTTACGTAAAGGAGGCACAACTCATCCGTTTATGGCTTTGAAGCTGTTAACAAACGGTCGTTACGAGCGTACTACCGGATTATTTTACAGCCAGCAGGGCCGTCCGAAATATTATGTCGCTTCGGACAATTTGAAAAAAGAGCGCTATCGGGGATTATTACCGAACGATTTGATGGATATTATTGCTGACAATCAACTGCACTTTGACAGCGGTACAGAGACGGGCAGTGTGTTTCATTTAATGGGTTGTTTGTCGGAGTTTGGCAAATTGGGAGTGACGAGTATAGGCAATTCGCCGCAACAAGCTGAGGAGATGTATAACAAAGTTGTGAAAGTTCTCGATCGCGAAACGCCAGGCGATTTTAAATATTAGATTTTAGATTTTAGAATTGATCCAGCCAGTCAGCTTAGAGCCCCGACTTCTTCAAGAAGTCGGGGCTCTAATATCCTTAGCGTTTTGTATAGCAAACGATAAGACGATTAGGATGTTCTTAATCACCCAAATCATTGCTATTATTGAATGGGCTTTTTTGCTTCTTCCTTCTTCCTTCCGTTAGAGCTAATTTTTAGCGGGATAAAGGGGCGTGGGGTCGATCGAACCTGTGCGGTTGAGTGGCCAAAAACGCACAATTGCCCTACCGATGATATTTTGCTTGGGTACAAAGCCCCAATAATGACTGTCACAGCTTGCGTTGCGGTTGTCCCCGAGTACCAAGTAAGAATTTGGAGCTACAACTACAGGCCCGTAGGGATACTGCGGAATTTCTTCAATATATTTTTCCTGTAGCGGCTGCTTGTTAATAAAAACTTTTCCTTCTCTGACTTCCACACTGTCCCCCGGCAGTCCGATCACTCGCTTGATATAGGCATCTTTGATCGGTGGCGGCTGTCCCGTGCACAAACTAGCCGGATCGGGAGGCATAAATACAATAATATCTCCTCGCTGGGGCTCTTGGAATCGATAGCTCACCTTATCTATAATTAATCGATCGTTAATTTGTAAGGTTGGGAGCATCGAGCCGGTGGGAATGTAGCGTGCTTCGGCAACCAGGGTGCGGATACCAAAGGCTAAAAATGCTGCTAAGCCGATCGTCTTAATTCCTTCGATCCAAGGATTTTCGGTGTCTTGCGGAGGTTTTTCGTCGGCTGACTTGTCTAGACGAGTCATAGTGTATTGTAGTGACTGAGCTGGATACGAATTATAAACTTAATAATGCTTCCATGCTAGCACGCTGTTTACTCAATTAATGATATCTTATGACTCCCGAATCAAGTTTGTTAATCCGTCGCGCTCGCATTCTTTTGCCCAACGGTGAGTTTTTGGTAGGAGATGTGCAAATCTGCGATCGCAAAATTGTCAAGGTTGCTGCGGAAATTGTCGAATCTGGCGATCGAGAAATAGATGCGAAAGGCTTAACTCTGTTACCCGGAGTAATTGATCCCCAGGTACACTTCCGCGAACCGGGTTTAGAACACAAGGAAGACTTATTTACCGCTAGCTGTGCTTGCGCTAAAGGCGGCGTGACATCGTTTCTGGAAATGCCGAATACGCGACCGCTGACCACCACCCAAGCTGCCTTAGATGATAAACTAAGTCGCGCTGCCGAGAAGTGTTTGGTGAATTACGGCTTTTTTATTGGTGCAACGCCAGAGAATTTGCCGGATTTGTTGACTGCGAATCCAACTCCCGGAATTAAGGTGTTTATGGGTTCGATGCACGGTCAGCTTTTGGTCGATGGAGAAGCAACTTTAGAGGCGATTTTTGCTGCAGGCGATCGACTAATTGCGGTACACGCAGAAGACCAAGCTAGAATCAACCAGAGGCGTCAGGAATTTGCCGGGATTTCCGATGTTGCCGTGCACTCGCAAATTCAAGACAATCAAGCAGCTTTATTGGCAACTCAACTAGCAGTAAAACTTTCTAATAAATATCAGCGGCGACTGCACATTCTGCACCTTTCAACGGGGGATGAAGCTGAGTTTTTACGCCAGGAAAAACCGAGTTGGGTGACAGCCGAAGTTACGCCCCAGCATTTGTTGTTAAATACCAGCGCCTATCAAAAAATTGGCAGTTTAGCTCAGATGAATCCGCCTTTGCGCGAGCCCCGCGATAACGAAATACTTTGGCAAGCTTTACTCGACGGGGTAATTGATTTTATCGCCACCGACCACGCGCCGCATACATTAGCAGAAAAAGCTCAAGAATATCCAAATACGCCGTCGGGAATGCCCGGAGTCGAAACTTCTTTGCCTTTGATGCTGACGCAAGCAGTAGAGGGAAGATGTACAGTTGCTCAAGTTGCTAATTGGATGTCGGCGGCTGTTGCTAAGGCTTATAAGATTCCGAACAAAGGGGCGATTGCTCCGGGTTTTGACGCCGATTTAGTCTTAGTTGATTTGGAGAACTACCGCCCGGTGATCGGAGCAGAGATGGCGAGCAAGTGTGGCTGGAGTTCCTTTGAAGGTTGGAGTTTGACTGGATGGCCCGTTGTGACTGTTGTGGGAGGAAAAGTTGTGTTTGAGAATGGTAAATTGGATACAAATGTGAGGGGAGAAGCCTTGACATTTGACGCTGATTAAGCATGGATTTAACTCAAGTGTTATAATTGGGTATTCCTGCATCGCAAAGGCGATTTTAGTCATGCTTCTCCAATAACTAAAAACACAACTCCTGGCCTTAACTCCGACTGAGAAAGCTGAAGCCATCCGGCTTTTAACTCAAAGTTTAAACAATAGCTGGCCTGGAATTACCAAAACTCCCGACGTGTGTGGTGGCGATGCTTGCATTGCCAAAACTAGACTTCCCGTTTGGCTGTTCGTGAGTTTACGTCGTCAAGGTTCAAGCGATGCTGAACTTCTAGAATTTTATCCCCAGTTGAATGCTGCAAACTTAGTAAATGTCTGGACTTATGCTGAGGCTAACTCAGAAGAAATTGAAACAGCACTCCGAGAAGAAGCAGCAGCAATGATGCAGGAAGTATAATTTATAGCACGTTTCTATGCAGATGAACAGTTCCCGTTTCCTGTTGTGGCATTGCTGCGAAATTTTGGTCACGATGCCCTGACTATTCAAGAGGCAGGAAATGCAGGAGATGATGACCCCGAAGTATTAGCCTTTGCTGTGAATAACGATCGGGCGGTTATGACGTAAAATCGTCGGCATTTCATTCCCTTGCATACTCAAGAACCAAATCATGCTGCTATTATCGTGTGTACACACGATAAAAATCTAGAAAGGTTGGCAACAGGCATCAATGATGCTATTGCTGGTGAGGAAACTTTGAGGGGGAAATTGATTCGAGTCAACCGTCCGACGCAGTAAGTTCGATCGCCTTTTCTCAAACTTCCAATTGCCAATCCAATAAGTCGCCATTACCAATTACTTCAGCTTGCCGCCAGTTATCTAGATAACTCAAAGAAATTTGCAAATAATTTTCTGGCTTGTACTGCAATCTTTCCGCCCATTCGATCGCCACAATTCCCAAATCCATTTCTAACCCGTCCCAATAACTTTCTAAGTGCAAAGCCTCCACTTCTGCGGGTTCTAGTCGATATAAATCTAGATGATAGAGCGGAACTCGCCCTTCAAAATACTCGTTAATCAGCGTAAAAGTAGGACTCTCAACCGAGTCTGATATTCCTAAACCTTCAGCAATGCCTTGAACCAAAGTAGTTTTGCCCGCACCTAAATCTCCTTGTAATAAGATTAGAGTGCCGGCGGGGAGCGATCGACCTAACGCAACACCAAACTTGCGCGTAGCCTCAGAATCGGGAAGCAAAGTTTTCATTTCAATAGTTAGTCATTAGTCATTTATTATTTGTTATGTGTTATTTGTTATTTGTTACTCGCTGGCGGCTGCCAATAACCAATAACCAATAATATTAGTCAACAGTCAACAGTCAGCAGCTTAAATGTTGTGTGCGCGGCCGTACCAACGCAGCAACATACCCGCCAACCTTTGAGAATTGTGGCGAATTAAACCCGTATTTTTATCTTCATCCATCACATTTGCGATGACAATTCGCCGCCCCAATTGCGTTACGGCTTCTCGATCGAGCACAACCGGATAAGAATTCTCCTGAGAATAGCGGATCAAAGCCTTTGCAGAAGGGACTTTGCCTTGAACTACTACAGCATCGAACAGGGGCCGGCCGCAAGCGCGATCGATCGCCCGAATGTGGTCTGCAACACTGTATCCGTCGGTTTCCCCCGGCTGAGTCATAATATTGCACACATAAATGCGCGGAACTTCGCTGTTGGCGATCGCATCAGCAATTTCCGGCACCAACAAATTCGGAATAACACTCGTATAAAGACTCCCCGGCCCAATAATGATAAAGTCCGCTTCCCGAAGTGCTTGGGCCACCTTCGGTAACGCCGGAGGATTAGCAGGAGTGCAGCCTATTCTGAGGATTTTTCCGTTAGCTTTTGTAATGCTGGACTCCCCCTCAATCCTGCGGCCGTCAGCCAGTTCTGCCCACAAAGAAACGTCGCTCAGAGTAGCCGGCAGCACCTCTCCCCTCACTGCTAAAACTTTAGAACTCGCAGCGATCGCCTGTTCCAAATCTCCAGCAATATCGCTCATCGCCGTCAAAAACAAATTCCCAAAACTGTGACCCATCAAACCGTCACCGGCCTGAAAGCGATATTGAAATAACTCAGTCAATAACTTTTCCTCATCTGCCAAAGCCGCCAAACAATTGCGAATGTCTCCGGGCGGCAATACCCCTATTTCCCGCCGCAGCCGCCCGGAAGACCCCCCATCATCCGCCACCGTGACAATAGCAGTGATTTTGGCACTGTAATCCTTCAATCCCCTGAGCAAATTAGAAAGGCCCGTACCGCCCCCAATTGCCACAATTTTCGGGCCGCGGTGCAAGCGGCGGTGGTTGAGAAGTCGATCGACCAATTCCTCATTCCCTTCGGGCATCAGCACTTGAGTAATAGAGTTCAAACTGCGAGTTTGCCCCCACAGAATTAACAAAATCCCGCCAGCAATGATGATCGGCCCCGACACGTAATTGGGAATAACTTCCGCAATCCACGCCAAAAAATTTCTCAACAATTGCAATAAGAAGAAAATGGGAGTCATCCCAGTCCAAATTGCTAAACCCAAAGTGGCAAGTACCACGCCGCTGGCACTGATCAGCAGCCACCGTTTCACTAACAGCCCGGGGGCTAACCACTTAAACCACTGGTGAACTCGGCCGTTCCGCAAAGAAGGGGGGTAAGGATTTCTGGATTGGGCAAAAACCTGCTTGGCTTTAGCCAAGACACGGAGAGCTTTAGGAAGTGAACTAATTGACATGGTTAATTAGTCTTAATGGTATTGGAACAGCTCGATCTGACAAATTTACAATACAAGAGAGTTTTGATTTGCCAGTCAATTTTAGTTATTAGTCATTAATCATTAGTCAGGAGTCATTAGTCATTAGGTAGACTGAGGACTGAGGACTGATAACTTATTGATAACATTTTATGGCTGAGCCACTAATCGAACTCAAGGGGGTAAGTAAGTCCTTCGGCCAGAACCCGATCCTCGATCGAGTCGATCTGAGGATTTATCGGGGAGAGGCCCTGGCAATTATTGGCCCTTCCGGGACGGGGAAATCTACGATTCTGCGGATAATTGCGGGTTTGTTGGCCCCGGATGCCGGTGAGGTTTTTGTTCAGGGACAGCGCAGGGTCGGATGGGTGGACGACGTGGCAGATCCGATCGGAATTGGGATGGTGTTTCAGCAAGCGGCTTTGTTTGATTCGCTGACGGTGGAGGAGAATGTCGGTTTTTTACTTTACCAGCATTCTAAGCTGCCGCGCCGCCGCATTCGGGAATTGGTGGAGGAAAAGTTGGAGATGGTGGGTTTGCCGCGAATTGGCGAACGCTATCCAGCGCAGTTGTCTGGGGGAATGAGGAAACGGGTAAGTTTTGCCCGCGCGATCATGGCGAATCCTGATAATGACAGGGATAATCCAGAGGTTTTGCTGTACGACGAACCGACGGCGGGTTTAGATCCGATCGCTTCGACGGTAATTGAAGATTTAATCAGGGACTTGCAGGCGGCCCAAGGTGTTTGCAGCACTTATGCGATAGTCACTCACCAAGACAGTACCATCCGCCGCACCGCCGATCGCATCGTGTTTCTCTATCGAGGCAAAGTGCAATGGGAGGGAACTGTCAATGACATTGCAGCGACAGATAATTTGCTGATCAGACAATTTTTTAGTGGCAGTGTTACTGGGCCAATTCAAGCGCTTGGATAGTCAATTGTCAGTGGTCAGTTGTCAGTGGGCAGTTGGCAGTTGGTCGTGATTAATTGTTTGTATTATTGGCAGATGGGATATGTCACAAACAAATTTTCAGAGGTTAGATGTTTATAAATGAGCAGAAAAATTAGCTGATGAAATTTGGCATATTGTTATAAAATGGGACGCACTAGCAAAAGATACGGTGGGTAAGCAAATTATTCGCTCTGCTGATAGTATTGGTGCTAATATTGCTGAAGGAGATGGTCGAGGTAGCTATCAGGATAATCGACGCTTCATCAAGATTGCCAGAGGTTCTTTATATGAAACAAAGCACTGGTTGAGACGAGCTTATACTAGGCAACTACTAACAAGTGCACAAGTAGAATCACTCAAGCTAATTATTGATGAACTGTCGCCAAGGCTAAACGCCTATCTGAAATCTATAGGCAACACATCAGAAAAAACTAACAACTGCCAATTAACAACTGCCAACTGCCAACTGCCAACTGCCAACTAACAACTGCCAACTGCCAACTGCCAACTAACAACTGCCAACTAACAACTGCCAACTAACAACTGCCAACTAACAACTGCCAAAGGAGGTAATATGCGATCGCGAACTGTAAGAGAAGGTTCTGTCGGGTTCTTAATTTTAGTAGGAATCGGTTTATTTGGTGGCTTAGTACTCTGGCTGCGGGGCGTGCAGGTAGGGAACCGCAGCTACAAATTCGCCGTAGAATTTGGCAGCGCCCAAGGAATGCAAATCGGCACGCCCATCAGGTATCGCGGGGTGGCAGTCGGTAAAATTACCGCCCTCAAACCGGGTTCCAACGGCGTAGACGTGACGCTGGAGATTTCCCCCGGTACTTTAGTGATTCCCAGGGATGTTACGATCGAAGCGAATAAATCGGGTTTAATTGGCGAATCGTCGATCGACATTACCCCCAACTCGATTTTGCCAGAATCATTACTTACCGCCAATCCCGTTAGTGCCGACTGTCCCTCGGAGATTATCTGCCAAAATTCGCGCTTAAAAGGTCAAGCTGGAGTCACTATCGACGAACTAATTAAATCCACAGTCCGCCTAGCTAATTTCTACACCGACCCCGCGCTGTTCAACAATATTAAATCTCTGGCCGAGAATACAGCCAACACAGCTAAAGGTGCAGCTAAACTTACTCAAGATTTATCGACTTTAACTAAAACTGCCCAAGCGGAAATAAAAACTTTAAATCAATCAGTAAGGGGAGATATTGGGAGCTTAAATCAATCTGTTAAAACCGAAATAGCAAGTTTAAATCAATCATTAAAGGGAGAAGCAAGCACCTTAAATCAATCATTAAAGGGAGAAGCAAACACCTTAAATCAATCGCTCAAGACAGAAATATCAGCAGTCGCCGCTGATGTGTCTAAAGTAGCAGCTACGGCGGACACTTCCACAAAAGCCGTATCTGCCGCTGCGATAAATTCTGCTAATTCAGTAAGTCAAGCAGCCAATCAAGTTACATTAACAGCCAACCAACTCAATGCTTTAGTAACAACCAACCGCGCCAGTTTAGTCTCAACTCTGAATAACATCAATCAAAGCAGTCAGGAACTGCGCGTAGCTGTTAGCAGTTTGAGTCCGACAATTAATCGCATCAACCAAGGACAATTGCTGAACAATTTAGAAGTTTTATCAGCGAATGCTGCCCAAGCTTCTGGTAATTTGCGAGATTTATCCAGCCAGGTAAACAATCCCGCCACTTTGCTATTATTGCAGCAAACTCTAGATTCTGCACGAGCTACATTTCAGAACGTGCAAAAAATTACTTCCGACGTGGATGATTTGACGGGAGATCCGGCTTTCCGCAACAATATTCGCAGGTTGTTCAACGGATTAGGAGGCTTGTTAGGCTCGACAGAACAACTGCGACAGCAAGTTAAAGTCACTCAAACATTAGCTCCCCTTTCTGAGAAAGTAAATGCGAGTACGCCTGCCAGAAATCAATCAGTAGAGCCTGGATTTCCCAGCTTGCAAAAACAGCCCAAATTGCCTGTTATACCTTCTCAAACTGCAAGGTCAGCAGAACCATTGGCTCCAGAAAATAATCCTTAAAACAGGGTATCATTGAATAACTGCAATTATTGCAAGATGCGCGAGCTACTCTAGTTAATAACCAGCGCAATACGCACCCAGATTACAGCTAGTTAATAAGGTGCGCCTTTCGCACCAAGCATTAAAATTATTGTTCAAATCCTATTAACAAAAAACTCTTTCACTCGAAACAAGGAAAACCAATGACGCAAACTTTATCGAAACCGAACGCAACCAGAATTCAGTATATTGTGACTTGGGAAAAATTGCCAGACGACTTTAAATTACCCGACGAGCCTGTGGAAAACATCGACCAACCACTTTTAGCCGCCGCCCTCCGAGAAGCCTTGGATCTCGCAGGATTTATCCTAGCTTCAATGCTAATATCTTCCAATTTTGGACTGTGTGCCAAAGTTAACGACAAAACAGTAGTAAAAGCCCCGGATTGGGTGTACGTTCCCTCGGTATTGCCAGCAGAACCAGGAGAAGTTCGCCGCAGTTATACGCGCAATGCTGAGGGAGAAGTACCTGCTGTAGTGATGGAGTTTTTATCAGATACTGACGGCAGTGAATATTCAAATAAACCGACATATCCTTACGGAAAATGGCGGTTTTATGAGCGAATTTTGCAAGTACCGATTTATGTAATTTTTGAACAAAAATCGGGAGTGTTGGAAGTGTACAGACTCTCGAATTCGGGAGAATACGAATTGCAATAACCAGATGCTAATCAGCGATTCTGGATAGAATCAATGGGTTTATTTCTGGGGGTTTGGGAAGGTGAAAAATCTCAGAGAAGGGGTTATTGGTTGCGCTGGTGGGATGAAAATGGCAATTTGCTGCTGTGGGGTGCGGAACGGGTGGAACAGGAACGCCAGCGCGCCGAAGATGAACGCCAGAGGGCCGAAGAGGAACGCCAGAGAGCCGATCGACTAATGGCATACTTGAGAAGCCAAGGCATCGATCCTGATGGCATTTGAAGGTGTGAAAGGTCGATCGGCTTTTCGGCCCTTAATCCAATCCCATTTTGATTGCACAATCCAGTCAGCAAGGGCGTTTTAGATTAAAAATAACCATAATTAAGGAGCGATCGGCATGACTGCAACAAAATTAGAAGAAAAATTATATCGGCTTTCTGAGGAATTAGCCTCAGCACTAGAAGCGGAACGCCAGCGTGCTCCTGAACTCACATCTTTGCTACCGCGTTACCGATCTCGGTTTGGCGAAATGTCAGAGAGTAACGGCTAAAAAGTAAGGGTGCGATCGCGCTTCATCAATCTCGATCGTCCGCGTGTTATTGTCACCTAAATGTCCTTGACAAATATGAGATTTTGTGCAGGGCTAGAATTGGTTCCAAATTTTAAATCGCAAAGGGCGATCGTTTTGCGATCGAACTTGGGCAATCTAGATATAGGCGCTTCTTGAGTGCCTGGAAAACAGCGAGGCCAAGAGTTAGCAATGGAAAGCACACAGAAAAAATCTAGCCCTCGTCAAGTTAATAATGGCGAGCGAACTAAGCAGATTTTTGCGTTAGTATCAATGGTTTCGTTTGGTGGTTCTGCAATTTTTGGTATTTTCAGTCTGTTCAGCAGCGGTTTGAGCAACCAGCACCAACAAAAACCGACGCCTGTGGCTGTTTCTCAGGAGTCTTTGCTGGCGGCGCAGGAACGGGGATACGTGGGGGTTTTGCAGCGGGAACCGCAGAATCAGACGGCTCTGGAGGGGTTGGCAAATGTGCGGTTGCAGATGAATAATAAGGTGGGGGCGATCGAGCCTTTGGAGAAGTTAGTGAAGCTAAATCCCGATCGGGCTGATTATAAGGTATTGTTGGGGCAGGTGAAAGGGAAGTAGTAGGAGGCAGTGCGATTCGTTGAAACGTGAATCACGGTGAAAGCCCGTACATAGCGTTTCCAGCCACAGGCTGAACTCTCGGTCTGATAAAAGTGCAAGTCCCTTCTGCCAGACTCAGGTATGACTCCCTATCTGCCCACACCGACCAAGCTCGATTCTTGGAGAGTGAAGCTGGGAACAGGGCGCAATCAGACATCCAATGTGGGACGACACTGGCGCTAATGGGGGGTTCCAATGGTGAAACAGAGCCTAGAAAAGTAACATATTCTAGAGCGGGACACAGACTAAAACTCCCGACTCCACTGGAGTTCATTCCCGCCGAATCACCTGTCTCAATATCGGCAAGAGTCCAGGGAATCCAGTAGTTAAATTGGCTCCACCTAAAGGAACAATCAATCTAACCGAGGGAACGAAGAAAAACGAACTAAGGGTCAAGGGGAAGTCGAACCCCGAGTAGGCTAGACGAGCAGCGGAACCCCCTTAGTTCGGGTAGGACAGACCGTAATTGGTCGCTCGGTGTTCAGAAAACACAAGTTAGAGCAGCGCATGATTGGACACAACAGCAATGTTAGT
The DNA here is from genome assembly GCF_036700965.1 of Microcoleus sp. Pol8_D6. NCBI lineage: Bacteria > Bacillati > Cyanobacteriota > Cyanophyceae > Oscillatoriales > Microcoleaceae > Microcoleus > Microcoleus sp. Pol8_D6. The sequence goes on from NZ_JAUBPW010000014.1 coordinate 99,418, forward strand.
GAATCTTGGAAGACGTTACCTTGGAAGAAATTCTGCAGGGACTTATTTCGCCTACAAAAACGAGTGTTTAAAGCGATTCAGGTTGGAGACAAGCCAAAAGCGAAGTCCCTTCAAAAGCTAATTCTGAAATCTCGGGCTGCAAGAATGCTGGCGATACGTCAAGTAACTCAACTAAATGCTGGCAAAAAGACTGCGGGAATCGATGGAAAAGCCTTACTCACATTTGAAGAAAGGTTCTCTCTGAGTGAAGAACTCAGAGCCACAAGTAGCAACTGGAAACACCAGAAGTTATGCTCAATACCAATCCCTAAAAAGGATGGGAGTACCCGCCTCCTCATGATACCGACTATCGCCGATAGAGTGTGGCAATGCCTCGCAAAATACGCGCTACAGCCAGCACATGAAGGAACTTTCTACGCTATGAGTTACGGATTTAGAACAGGAAGGTCGGCGCACGACGCACAAAAGATTCTGTTTCTCAAACTACGCTCCTATGTGAACGGAATAGAAAAACGAGTTATGGAACTCGACCTCGAAAAATGCTTCGACAGGATAAGCCACACCAGTATAATGGAACGACTCATCGCCCCAAAAGGCATCAAGACTGGAATATTCCGCTGTCTAAAATCAGGAGTCAATCCAGAATTTCCCGAACAAGGAACCCCACAAGGGGGCGTGGTAAGTCCATTACTAGCCAATATTGTACTCAATGGGATTGAGGAACTACACCAATCAGTCCGTTACGCGGATGACATGGTAATAATTCTGAAACCTAAAGATGATGCGGAGACAATATTTGATAAAGTCAGCGAATTTCTGGCAGAACGAGGCATGAAGGTTAGTGAAAAGAAAACTAAGCTAACAGCTACGACAGATGGATTTGACTTCCTCGGTTGGCATTTCAAAGTGCAAAACAACGGGAAATTTAGATGCGTTCCATCGGTGGACAATTTTAAAGCGTTCCGTCAGAAGGTAAAAAACATCGTTAAAAACTCGAATTTTGGTGCTACGGTCAAAGTTGAGAAATTAGCCCCTGTAGTTAGAGGTTGGAGGAATTACCACCGCTTTTGCAAGATGAATGGGTCACATAATTCCCTGAAATTCATCAAGTCAAGAGCCTACAAGGTATTTAGCAAGGAATCAAAACAGACTCGCTACACTAGCAAGTCACTGCTTGATAAAGCATTCCCATCAGTTCCTTACTCCGAAAATAAACACATCAATGTCAAAGGGAATAAATCACCTTACGACGGAGATATAGCCTATTGGAGTGAACGTAACAGCAAGCTCTATAACGGCGAAACCTCTAAAGCCCTAAAACAGCAAAACCATAAATATGGGGGTAGTGGCCAAGAAGTAATGATGGTAAGATAGTAGCCTTGATAAGTTTTTTGTGAACTATGCCGAATTGTCCCGT